>JAIQGK010000023.1 GCA_020072645.1 Terriglobia bacterium | reverse complement strand
AAAAAGTCAGAGATCAGAAGGTCAGATGTCTAAAGTTTCAGACATCTAAAAGAAACAAGTAACAAGACAAACAATCGTTCGTAACAACCCGGACTTCCGATTTCCGACTTTCGCCGGTTGTCGTATTCAACCCTTTAAAATGTCGCAAGTTTCCCTTTTAGTCCTGATCCGTCTTCAGTAATTTTATAACAAATACCCAAAGAATTGTAACTATATTATTAAGGAGAAAAAATGAGAAAGCTTACATTTCTTTTGTTGATCGCTGCTGCGGTCCTTTTGATCGCATCGCCGGTCTACGCGCAAACACCGGGTGGCGCGCCCGCCGGTAATTGGGCCGTTCCCATCGGCGTTGGTCTGGGCATGGGGCTTGCCGCCGGTCTGGCTGGACTTGGCCAGGGCAAAGTCGCCGGCTCCGTGGCTGAAGCGCTGGCACGTAATCCCGGAGCGCGCGCCGGGATCCAACTCGCACTCTTCATCGGACTGGCCTTTATTGAATCGCTGGTTCTGTTCACCTTCGTGCTGCTTTTCCTGCGCACGCAGTAAGATCCCGGAACGAAAAGGCCTTCGCTGCGGCGGAGGCCTTTTCTCTTTGGTCGAACGCCGGTGGTATGCTTGATCCACCCATGTCCAGCGTTCCGGCCCTTGCTTTTAACGATGTCAGCAAACATTACCGTGGCTTCTTTCACAGCCAGTGGGTCACGGCGCTGCGCAACTTCTCTTTGCGCGTGGAACGCGGCGAAATCTTCGGCTTCCTCGGCCCCAACGGCGCAGGCAAAACCACGGCCATGCACCTGGCTATTGGACTCATGTTTCCCAGCAGCGGCCGGGGTGAGATGCTGGGACATGAATTCGGGCACGCGCCCACCCGTCGCCACGTCGGCTTTCTGGCGGAAAACGTGGCCCTTTATCACCGATCGGCTGCCAAACTCGTCCGATTTTACGGCGCCCTGAACGGCATGCGCGATCCGCAGCTCCGCCAGCGCACCACGGAGATGCTCAAGGAGCTTGAGATTACCGACGTTGCCGATCGCAACGCCGGCAAGTTCTCTCGCGGCATGCTCCAGCGCGTAGGACTGGCGCAGGCGCTGGTTAATGACCCGGATTTACTTATTCTCGACGAACCAGCTTCGGCGCTCGACCCTCTGGGACGCATGCGCGTGCGTGAAATCCTGTTGCGCGCACGTGACGCAGGCAAGACCGTGTTTCTCAGTTCGCACCTGCTTTCAGAAGTCGAACAAATCTGCGACCGCCTGGCCATTGTGATCAAAGGCCGCGTCGCCCGCGTGGGCACGCTGTCCGAGTTGCTGGAATCGCAAGATAGGTTTGTGATCACCGCCAAGGGAATTGACGCGCTCATGTTTGAAGGCTCACAGCAGAACGGTTTCATCAAGATCACAGTGCCGGCGCTGACGCAGCGCAGGACCATTGAGAAAATCTGGCTTGCCGGAGGCGAAGTGATTGCCGTAAACCCGATCCGCCGAACGCTGGAAGACCTGTTCGTGGAACTGGCGAACCAGAATGGCGGCGGCCATGCCGAGCCCACCGGTAATCAGGAGCCAAAATGAAAACATGGATCAAAAGGCTGGCTCTGCTTTGCCTGTGTTCTGCTTGCGCCTGCGCTCAGAGCGCGCAGCCCAAGTGGAAGGTCGATCTCACGCAGCGGTACGGCTTTCAGGCATTTGACCGCACCATCAACTTCCGCTGGACACTGCATCAGGGCGTGCTTTTCATTTCGCCCGAAAGACTGCTTGTATATCAGGTGAACCATTCGCGCGGGGCGACCAAACTTGCGCCGCGCGATGCCAGCGGCGGCTCCGGCAACTTCATTTTGGAAATCAAGATACTTAATGCCGCAGACGGTACCGAGATCAAGTCTCTGCAGCTTCCCACCAACGCGGAATTTTCCAAGGTGCTGGCCACACACGATGGCAAATTTATTGTCCGCACCGGCGACATCCTCTATTTATATTCGGCGGACTTCACGCGGCTCGCGTCGCACGCCATGCCTTTGAAGCGGCAGGTCCAGGAGGAGGGATGGCAGATCGGCGTCTCACCCTCTGGTGACGAAGTTCAACTGGTTCACCAGCAAATACTGCAGCGCAGCGCCATTTCGCCCACTTCAAAGGTAGAAAAGGCCCAGGCGGATATTGAAATCCTGAGCGCCGACAATCTTGAAACTATCAAGAGCTTCAGCCTGCCGTGGTTCCTGGCCTCATGGTCAGGCGCTGATCACGCCCTGCTCAGTTCCAGTCCCACCAGTTATTCGCCGTCGGCCAGCTTTGGATTGCTGACATTTGACGGCCAATGGACTCCGCTGATGCCGGACTGGACTTCCGCCGAGCATCCTTGTTCATATCAGGCCACTGCCCTGGAACATAAGCTATTTGTCGCATATGGTTGCGGCAATTTTTCCGTGTTTCCGCGGTCCGGCGAAAAGCTATTTTTCCTCAAGACCGGAACAAGGGAGTTCGTCAATTCTGTGCAAGGGGGCGGTGACTACATGGCAATCCAGTGGGAACGCCACATCGTCCAGCGTGAAGGCACAGCAAATATTCCTATCGCCGTGGCCCAGCCCTTGCGCGTTGATCTCTATCAGATATACAGCAGTCAGCCGCTGTTGTCTGTCACGCTGCACCACAGCAACATCTATTATGCGGTATCGCAAAGCGCCTTACTTGCGGTGGTGGACGGCACATCGCTCGACCTGTATTCGCCAACCCACTAGCCCATGCGAGCCATTGTTCTCATCGGCATCAACTTTGTTCGCACACAGTGGATCGCGCTTGCCGTGATGTGCGCTTATGTGCTGGGAATCGGCGGCATCTATCGCATCCACACGCAACGCGACGAAATACTTTTCTTCCTGCGCTGGCACGCCGGCTACGCCATCTTCTTTGCCACAATGATCGCCATCCCCGCGCTGCAAACGGAGCGCAAAACGCGCCGTATTCTCGCGGTGCTCTCCAAAGGCATTCATCGCTGGCAATATCTGGGTGGACTGTTATGCGGCTGCACCATGATTTCTGCTTTATTCTGTTTTCTGATCGGCGCCACGGCAGCCTGGCTGGGCCAGCAGGGCAGAATTCCCGTGGATGGATTGGCCGCGATTATGACGCTGCTTTTCTGCTGCTGCGTCTTTGCGGTTTCTGTCGGCCTGTTTTTTGCGACGTTCTTTCATCCGCTGCTGGCGACCGCAGCTTCTTCAGCCGTCCTTGCTTTACCTTTGATCTTCCTCGAATTTAGAGTGCCAGTGGCCTGGGCATTCTTTCCTGCCGGTGCGCTATTTCGCACGCTGTGGACGAGTTTCCAGTTTCGACCGCTTGGAAATTCGCTGAACACACTCATCGTCAGCGCAATCGCTCAGGCCCTGTTTTTCTGGATTGCCGCCGCGATGGTCTTCGCGCGGCGCGATGTGACTATTTCTCCGGAGTAGTCGCCACGGGGCTTGGGAAGGTTGAACTTCCAGGGTTTGAAGTTACCGGCACTGCGTTGCCGGCAGCCGCCGCTATAGGAAGCAGGTCGTGCGCGCCAGCTTCTGAATAGGTAAGGACGCGCCCCGGCATCACACCCAAATAAATTGTGGCAATCGCGGCGAGAACCAGCGCCAGCTTCATCGGGCCGGAAGCAGGCGCGGGAGCTTCAGCAATGACGGGTTCGCGCATATACATCACCACAATTAAACGCAGGTAATAGTAGGAAGCAACTGCACTGTTAACCAGGCCGATGATCGTGAGCCACACCAGCGCAGTGGGATGCGCATTGGCTGAAAGAGCAGCGTTGAACACGTAATACTTGGCCAGGAAGCCGGCGGTCGCGGGTATGCCAATCAGAGATAGCATGAAAATCGTCAGCGTAAACGCGAGCAACGGCGAACGGCGGCCCAGACCGGAGTAATCATCGACAGAGACATAGCGCTCGCCACCAGCGCCAAAGTGGCTGACCACGGCAAACGCGCCCACATTCATCGCCGCATAAGAAGCGGTGTAAAAGATGGCTGCGGACCTTCCAATTTCATTGCTGGCCGCAAAAGCCACCAGCAGGTAACCGGCATGCGCAATGGATGAATAGGCCAGCATGCGCTTTACGTTGTTTTGCATCAGCGCGCCAAAGTTGCCAAGCGTCATGGAGAGCGCGGCGCAGATCCAGATCAACGGCAGCCAGTCTGACGAGGTGGTGGCAAACAGCACACGCAGCAGCACCGCAAACGCAGCAGCCTTGGGGCCGGTAGACATCAGCGCCACAATGGGAGCAGGCGCGCCTTCATAAACGTCGGGTGTCCAGATGTGGAAGGGAGCCGCGGCGACTTTGAATCCTAGGCCAACGATCATAAGCGCCGTGGCGGCAATGGCCAGCAGTCCGGGATTGCTGCCGAGTGCAGGGCCGATCTTCAAAATGCTGGTCGAGCCCGTCGCGCCAAACATCAAAGCCACCCCATAGAGGAAAAACGCTGTGGCAAATGACCCAAGCAGAAAATACTTGATGGCCGATTCCGCGCTGCCAGCATTGCGGCGGCGATACCCGGCAAGAATATAAGTGGAGATGGAAGAAATCTCCAGGGCGATAAAGATCAGCACCAACTCGACCGCAGATGACATCAGCACCATGCCCACAGTGCCGAACAGGATCAGGGCATAGTATTCGCCGCTGCGGATGTTCTGCGCGTCAAGGTATTCGAGCGACGCGAGGATGCAAACGCCTGAGATCGCAGGAATCAGCAGGTGAAAGAAGATGGCGAAGCTATCCACGCGTACCATGCCAAACCATCCCGGCGTGCCGAAGCTGGCATCGCGGGCGTTCCACGCGATCTGGCAGAAAGTGGCTGCAATGGCAGCGATGGTGCCGGCCAGAGCAACCAGTCCCAGGCCTTTGCGGCTGGCTCCGGGCTTCAGCAGCGGATCAGCCATCATGACGATAATGCCAAAGGCAGTGAGCACCAGCTCAGGCAGGATGCGAATATAGTCGATTGTTTGGATCGGGTTCATCTATTTCTGCCCACCTGTGGCGGAAGCGTTTTGGACTGGGGCAGCAGCCGGTGTAGCTGCAGTGACTCTCTTTAGATCTTGTTTGTCTTGGCTGTGACCTTTTTGCGCCTGGGCTTTCACCCCCGCTGCTTGCGGTAGGGTACTGACGACGGCGGGTTGAATCGACTTCATCCAGTAGGGCGAAACTACACCCATGATGACGGCCAGCACAACCAACGGAACCAGAGAGATGCGTTCGCGGCCATCGATATCCGGCAGTGTCTTGTTTTCGTCATGGTGGATCTGGCCGTAGAAGACTTTCTGGTACATCCACAGCAGGTAGCATGCGCCCCAGATCACGCCGCTTGAGCCCAGGATCGCGAACAGCATGGCATGCGGTACCGCGCTCTGGAATGCGCCGCTCAGCACCAGGAACTCGCCCACGAAACCGTTGAGCAACGGCAGACCGACAGAAGAAAGAACCGCCAGCAGGAAGAATGTTGCATAGACTGGCATGGGGGTGGCGAGTCCGCCAAATTCTTTGAACTCGTACGTGTGCTTGCGTTCATAGAGCATTCCGGCCAGCATGAACAGCGCGCCAGTGGAGATGCCGTGGTTCAGCATCTGGTAAACCGCGCCGTCAGTACCAATGGTCGTAAGGCTGAAAATCCCCAGCACCACAAAACCTAGATGGCTGACGGAAGAATAGGCAATCAGCTTTTTTAAGTTCGGCTGCACCAGCGCCACCAGCGCGCCATAGATGATTCCGATCACTGCCAGCGTATTGATCCAGCTTGAATTGTAGGCAGCCTGGTCAGGGAACATGCCGACGTTGAAGCGCAACAAGCCGTAGGTACCCATTTTGAGCAGCACGCCGGCCAGCAGGACTGAGCCGGCGGTGGGCGCTTCAACGTGCGCGTCCGGCAGCCACGTATGGAGAGGGAAGAGCGGAACCTTTACGGCAAAGGCGATAAAGAATCCGAGGAAGAGCCACTGCAGCGCGGTGGAAGAGAAGCCGCCGTGAGCAATCACGTCGCGGAATGCAGCGTATTCAAAGTTGTGTTGCGGATTGTGCGTGTACAGCCAGATGATCGCGGCCAGCATGAAGACCGAAGCGACCATCGTATAAAGGAAAAACTTTACTGCCGCGTAAACCCGGCGCTCATGCCCGTACATGCCAATCAGCAGCGCCATGGGAATCAGAGTGGCTTCCCAGAAAACGTAAAACAGGAACATGTCCAGCGCAAGGAAAACGCCGATCATCGCCATTTCCAGCAGCAGCAGCAGGACGAAGAATTCCTTCACGCGGTCATGAATTGACTTCCATGAAACCAGCACGCTCACCGGAACCAGCAGCGTGGTGAGCAGCACCAGCCACATGGAGATGCCGTCAGCGCCCATGTGGTAATGGATGGTCTGGCCGATCCAGTTGCGATTTGTCTCAAACTGGAATCCTGAAGCGCCGTAGTCGTAATACATCGGCAGAAAAAGAGACAAGCCGAAGGTGACGATGGAGATGATGAGCGCAGCCCAGCGCAAAGCGCGATCATTGCGCGGCATCAGCATCAGAGCCAGCGCGCCAATGGCAGGGACGAACGTGACCAGCGTGAGGATCGAATTATTCATCGCGTCACCCCCAGCCAGATCATGTAAGCCACAATGGCCGCGCCGCCAATGGCGACCCAGGCCGCATAGGAGCGTATATTGCCGGACTGCATCTGCCGAAGCTCGTTGCCCACGCCTTGCGACGCCGTTCCAGCGCTGTTTACCAGTCCATCAATCACGCCCTGATCAACTCCGCGCCACAGCACAACCGTGGAGAGCGCCAGCAGCGGCTTGACGAAGATTGCGCCGTAGCCTTCGTCAACGTAGTACTTGTGCAGGACCATCATGTAAATGCCGTGCATCTTTGCGGTGATTCGATCGGGAAGTTCGGGACTCTTGTAATAGAAGAGGTACGCAAAGAACAGTCCCATCAAGGCCGCGGCGACTGAGGTGCCGGCAAGAAGCCACTCTTCACTTGTATTTTCAGGCGTCGCTTCACCCGCGTGAGACGTGGTGGCATCTTTGTCAGAGACCGCCTCGCCAGCGACGGCCGGTGCCGATTGCATTACGGGCGCGAGGAAGTGCTCGACCTCATTATGACCGCCCATGAACTGCGGCACGCCCACCCACCCGCCGCCAAATGACAGCACGGCCAGAATGACAAGCGGCCCAAGCATGACCCATGGAGATTCGTGCACGCCTCCATGGCCGTGGGACTTGTCATCGGCGTGGCCGTGCGAGTGTGAAGCAGCGCCATGTGCAGCCTGTGCTGGAGCATTTGCTGCGTGCGCCTCTTCGCCAAGATCGACTGAACCGAGCTTGAGTTCGCCAAAGAAAGTCATGAACCACAGACGGAACATATAAAACGAAGTAAGTCCGGCTGTGAGAACGCCGATGCCCCAGATCACAGGCCCGCCATAAGGACTGTGAAACACCGCGCCCAGAATCTCGTCCTTGCTGAAGAAACCCGCGAAGGGTGGAATTCCAGCTATGGCGATAGTTGCGATCGTGACCACCCAGAATGTAACGGGGATCAGCTTGCGCAGGCCGCCCATGCGGCGCATGTCCTGCTCACCGCCCACGGCGTGAATCACTGAGCCTGCGCCGAGGAAGAGCAGCGCCTTGAAGAACGCGTGCGTCATCAGATGGAAGATTCCGGCCGAGTAGGCCGCGACTCCGCAAGCGAGGAACATGTATCCAAGCTGCGAAACAGTGGAGTACGCCAGCACGCGCTTGATATCGGTCTGCGCCAGCCCCATGGTGGCGGCAAAGATTGCGGTGATGCAGCCGATGATGGCAACTATCTGAAGCGCATGTGGAGCCAGATTAAAGATGGCATGCGAGCGGGCAATCATGTAAATGCCCGCTGTGACCATGGTCGCTGCGTGAATCAGCGCGGAAACCGGCGTTGGGCCTTCCATGGCGTCCGGTAGCCAGACGTAAAGCGGGACCTGCGCGGATTTGCCTGTGGCGCCAAACATCAGACAGAGGGCTGTGATGGTGATCCAACCCCAGCCGGTGTCCTGTGGCAGTTTTGCCACTTGGGCAAAGACGCCGGTATCGCCGGCAAATGTGAGCGTGCCGAAATGCTGGATCAGCAGGAACATCCCGATCAGAAACGCGAAGTCGCCGATGCGGTTAACGATGAAAGCTTTCTTGCCCGCGTCGGCTGCGGAGTCCTTGAGAAAGAAAAAACCGATCAGGAGATACGACGCGAGTCCCACGCCTTCCCAGCCTACGAACATCAGCAGATAGTTGTTTGCCAGAACCAGCGTGAGCATGAAGAACATGAACAGGTTCAGGTAGGCAAAAAACCGATAATAGCCGCCTTCATGCGCCATGTACCCGACGGAATAAATATGAATCAGGAAACCGACGCCCGTGACCACCAGGACCATGATCATGGAAAGCTGGTCAAGCTGGAACCCGAAAGGCGCGGAGAACGTGCCGGCGGTAATCCACGTGGCCAGCGTTTCAATGTGGGGTAGGGCAATGCCGCTACCCGGCCACGCTGTCCACACGGCCCATGCTGCCCAGCCGAATGATGCTGCGGTAAAGAGCAGGGCAACGGCGCTAACCATCGCGTTCTTGAAGCGACGCCCTAGCAGGCCGTTGATGGCCGCGCCGATCAGCGGAAGCAGCGGAATCACCCAGAGATTTAGGTTCTTGGTCATAATTTCAGCAGGTTCACGCGATCAACGTTCAGGGTCTCACGGGTACGGAAAACAGAAATGATAATTGCCAGTCCAACAGCGGCTTCCGCTGCGGCCACAACCATTACAAAGAAAACAAACACCTGTCCGCTCAGCGGGATGATCGATTTGTCGGCGGCAGGATGCGTGTTCCAGTAATTGGCAAACGCCACAAAGCTCAGGTTCACGGCGTTGAGCATGAGCTCAATCGACATAAAAATGGTGATGATGTTGCGCTTGAGCAGAAAGCCCAACACGCCCAGCGCAAATAGAATGCCGCTTAGAATGAGATACCAGGAAAGTGGAACCATTTTAGTTCTCCCTCTTTCCCAGCACCACCGCTCCCATAATGGCAATGAGGATCAGCACTGAAGTGATTTCAAACGGCAATAAAAAGTCGCGAAACAGCAGGTGGGCGATGTTGTGAGTTTCGCCAAAGTTGCTGGAGCTGATGCTGACTGTGCCCAACCGTCCGCTGCCGCTCACCAGCATCCAGCCTACGGTGCCGGCCAGGACCACTACGCCTGGCACGCCGACAAAAAGCGCCATCCTGCTGCCGCGTGTTCGTTCTTCTGCCCCAGCATTCAGCAACATGATCACAAAGACAAATAACACCATGATTGCGCCGGCATAGACGATTACCTGAATGGCGGCGACAAATTCCGCGCCCAGCAGCAGATAAATCAAAGACAGTGAAGCCATCACAACCACCAGTGAAAGCGCGCTGCTGATGGGGTGGCGCTGCACCAGCAGATTGATGGCGCCGGCCACGCAGATCAGACCAAAAGCGATGAATAGAACCTGATGGACCATCCGGTTATGCCCCCCACGCCACAATCAGGCTGGTGACAATAATGTTGGCAATGGCCAGCGGCAGAAGAAACTTCCAGCCGAACGCCATGAGCTGGTCATAGCGGAAACGCGGCAGCGTGCCGCGAATCCATATATAGAGAAAGATGAAAAAGAAAACTTTGGCCGCGAAATAAACCACCGGCAGCAGTGCCTGCCCGATGGGCGGAAGGAATGCAAGATGCGGCCCGTGCCATCCGCCAAAAAACAGCAGTGTCGCCAGGCACGCAACCGTAAACATGTTCACGTATTCCGCCATAAAGAACATGGCGAACTTCATTGAACTATATTCGGTGTGATAGCCCGCCACCAGCTCGGTTTCGGCTTCCGGCATATCAAAAGGTATACGGTTGGTCTCAGCGTATGCCGCCAGCAGATAAATAAAGAAGCCGACGATCTGCGGAAAAATGAACCAGTGAGGAACGTGCGTGTCATGTCCGCCCAGGACCCAGTTGCCGCTCTGGCTGGATACGATCTGGCGCAGGCTCAAGGTGCCGGAGAGCAGCAGAATGCCGACGAGCGACAGTCCGAGCGCAAGCTCGTAACTGATCATCTGGGCGCTGGCGCGCAATGAGCCGAGCAGGGAATATTTGCTGTTCGATGACCACCCGGCGAGCGCCACACCGTACACACCGATCGACGTTACGCCAAGAATGATAAGCAGGCCGATGTTGATGTCGCTAATGCCGCCGCTGGAACTCACCATGCCGCTGATCTGCAAGGCCGTGGTATGTCCGGCAATGGTGATGGTCTCGCCAAAGGGGATCACAGCAATCGAAATCAGGGACATCACTAGCGCCAACATGGGCGCAAGAATGAACAGGCCCTTGTGGACGTAGTCCGGCAGCAGGTCTTCTTTCAAGATGAATTTGATGCCGTCGGCCAGCGGTTGCAGCAGGCCGAACGGGCCCACGCGCGTTGGTCCCCAACGGTTCTGGATGCGACCGATCACTTTGCGCTCCAGCCATGTGGTATAGGCCACGCCCGTGAGCATGATGAAGACCACCAGCGCGATCTTAATTACTGCGGCGATAATAAAAGTTTTTGTATCCACGGTCCCTATACATTCAGGGCCAAAGCCCAGGTCGATCCATTCCCATTAAGGCGCCGATTTGCATGCCTCTACTATTTGCTGACTACTACTAAGGAGCCTGATCTATTCGCATTCAAGCTAATTGCTAATTGCCAGTTGCTCAGTCCGCCATCACTTCTTTGTCCGCTGGCGCGCGTTTATTTTCGATCACACTGTTGAGCGTCTTCGAATACCGTCCCAGCGTTCCTGAGGTAAACAGCGTGTCATTGGCGGGGACAATCTGTACCAGTCCATCGCCCGCGCCCGCGGCGCTGCGCTCGGCAGCCAGCATGTGCTGATCGTTTCCGGCCAGCAGGCCCAGCCGCGAAAATTCATATCCCGGTACCAGCCGTTGGATCTCATCCAGCATGGCGTAAGGATCGAAAGGGCTGAGCCTCGGCTCAAGATTGTTGGCCGTGAGCCACACGGAGTGGCGGTCTGCTTCGCCGGATTGCGCTCCTCGGGTCTGCCCCATGTCAGCCCGGACGCCGCCACCGAAAGGCACCAGCTTGCGAATTTCCGTGCCGATTCGCTCAGCCACGCGAACGATGATTTCAAAATCGCTTTTGATGCCGGTAATGTCGCCGGCTTTTTTCAGCAACTGCAGGTCGCCGCAAGTATTGGTGAATGTGCCGCCTTTTTCATACGCTGAAGCCGCGGGCAAAACCACTTCTGCCAGCATGGCCGTTTCCGTCAGGAACAGCTCCTGCACAACGACAAAGGTATTCTGCAACGCTGCCGGATCAAAGTTGTAGTCGACCACTGGGTTCGATCCGACAACATAAAGCGCTGCCAACTTGCCGGCTTTCGCCGCTTGCATCATTTCCTGCAAAGACAAGCCTTTGGTCTTGGAGAGCGATCCCCATTCTTCGTTGTACTTGTGCGGCCCGTCCAGTGCGACGTATCCGGGCAGCAGATCGGGATAGAGTCCCATATCAGCCGCGCCGCGCGAGTTGGCGTAGTCGCCCAGGCATATGAATTTGGCATTCGTAGCAGCGCCGAACTTGACCAGCGCTGCTATATCGGCGCCTTGCAACTCAGAGCCAAAGATGATGACGAGGTCTTTCTGCGCTTTCAGTTCGTCGCGCAGCTGTTTCAGCGCGTCATTGGATCCGCCGCCGCCCGTGAGCGTGCCCGCCGCGGCATCGTCGCCGTTGAGGAACGCGATGAGCTTGCCTTCGCGTCCGGCTGGCACCTGCACAAATCGCGTAGCCTGGCGGCGCAGCTTGATCGGCTGCGAATTCACCACAAAAAGTTTTGCCTGGTGCAGGCGGACGTTGGTGCGGATATTCCACGCCAGCAGCGGGTGGCGCTCCGTGGGATCATTGCCGATCAGCAGGATGGCCGGCGCGCTGGCAACGTCGCGCATAGTGGCCGTAGCATTTTCTTTTCCGGAGACTGCGCGGGCAAAACCGGCAAAATCCGCCGTACGGTGGTGATCGATATTATTGGTGCCCAGCACGGTGCGCGCGAACTTCTGCAAGAGATAGTTTTCTTCGTTGGTCGTCCGATTGGAGCCAATCACGCCAATCGACTGGCCGCCCTTGCTGTCGCGAATCTCGCGCAGTCGCTTGCCCACATGCTCAATGGCTTCTTCCCAGGTAGTAGGCGTAAGCTTGCCGTCTTTGCGGACCAGAGGCTGGCGCAGACGGTCTTTGTGATCAAAATAATCGAACCCGTAGCGGCCCTTGATGCAGAGGAAGTCGCCATTGATGCCGCTCTTGTCGCGATTATCGCCGCGAACAATGTCCATTCCGGTGTCAGACCGGCGGACGCCCAGCGTGGTCTTGCAGCCATCGCCGCAGTGCGTGCAGATGGTGCCAACGTGCTTCATCTCCCACGGACGGGTCTTGTAGCGGTAAGCGCCGGAGGTCAACGCGCCGACTGGACAAATATCGATGCACATGCCGCATTCTTCGCAGTCCAGATGGTCGCCTTCGTTCGGGGCGATCACCGAGCTGGAGCCGCGAAGCTGAACGCCCAGCGCGGAGACGTCCATGCCCTCACCGCAGACGCGCACGCAGCGATAGCAGAGAATGCAGCGCGGGCGATCAAAGAAGACCACCGGCGACCACTGCTGCTCTTCTTTATGCAGCTTGCCTTCCATATAGCGCGATTCCGCCGCGCCATACTTGAAAGTCATGTCCTGCAGTTCGCATTCGCCGCCGGCGTCGCACACGGGGCAGTCCAGCGGGTGGTTACCAAGCAGGAGTTCGATCATCGACTTGCGCGCCTGGCGAACTTCATCCGTATCAGTGGCCACGACCATGCCATCGGTTATCGGTACAGTGCAGGCGGTCTGGAGCTTAGGCATTTTCTCAATGCGCACCAGGCACATGCGGCAGGCGGCCTGAAGAGAAAGCCCCGGGTAATAGCAGAACGATGGGACTTCAATTCCCACGGCCTTGCAGGCTTCAATCAGCAGCGTGCCCGCAGGAGCGGTAACCTGCTTGCCGTCAACGGTGATGGTTACGTTTTTTACTTCGGCCATGGTCTTAAGCTTTTTTCCCTGTTCAGCGGTTTTGCTGATTTGGTAAATGAGTAATTTGGTAAATTAGCTAGCGTTCCCGATAGTTTTGCTTTTGATTTTTAATTACGAAATTACCAATTTACTCAATTACCAAATATTCTTATTCCAACTTCAACGTCTTCCTGATTTCCTCAATCTGTGCTGCATGCCGTTTGGCATGCATGGCCATTGCAACCAGCATTTCGCAAATGCTGACCATTCCAGCAGCCGGATGAGGGTGCTTCACTTCACTGGCGCGTAGATCATCCTTGTACTGCTCAAGGAACTGAATCACACCGGCACGAGTGGTTTTAAATTGTTCCGCGGCTTCTGCAAAAGTGGCAAAGCGACCAATTGGCTTTGCGCCTTCCGGAGATTCCATCTTGTGAACGCGCTGCGGGATCATGTGCAGAAATGCTTGCTCGCGATTCGGCGTGTCAGCAGGACGCGGAGTGCGCTGTGTGCTGATCAATTTGAGTTGAATGGTCTCAGCGGTGGTTAGGTGCTCTACCGTATCCAGCACAGACCAGCGGTCCGGAGCAGGCTTTAGCCGGCTTTGTTCTTCAGTGATACCGGCAAAGCTTTGCAGGAATATTTCGCGGGTCTCTTGAAGGCGATCCAGAAGGAACTGCTTGTCGATTACCACCGCCGTCGCTGGATTGGGCTGTGCGCTCATAATTAGTGTGCCCCCACCACTGGAAGTTCAGTAATCTTTGCCGCCGGATCAAACGGGCATCGACGGCCTTCAAGATGCGCTTCAAACTCGCTGCGCCATTTATCGACGATTGACATGGTCGGGATGGCTGCCGCATCGCCCAGCGGGCAGAAGGTGCGGCCAAGCATGTTCTGCGCCAGATACTTGATGTTGTCGATGTCTTTCCGTAGGCCGCCGCCGTTGTGGAAGCGCGTCAGCGTCTTCTTGAGCCAGTCTGTGCCCTCACGACAGGGAATACACCAGCCGCAGCTTTCATGCTGGTAAAACTTCATCACGCGCAAAGCGAACTTGACCATGCAGGTTTGGTCGTCCAGGATCACGACGCCGCCGGAGCCCAAAAATTCTCCGCGCTTGCCGAAGGAATCGAAATCCATGTTCATCTGCTCAGCTTCTTCCGCAGTCAGCACAAACGTGGAGGATCCGCCGGGGACAACGGCCTTAAGCTTGCGTCCGTTGGGGATACCGCCGCCCACGTCATAGATCATCTTTTTCAGCGGATAGCCCAGAGGCAGTTCATAGACGCCGGGCTTGTTGATGTGTCCGCTCAGGCAGAAGAGGCGCGTGCCGCCGTTCTTCGGTGGGCCGAAATCGGCAAACTTCTGGCCGCCCATAAGAATAATGTGTGGAACAGAAGCCAGCGTTTCCACGTTGTTGATGACCGTAGGGCCGCCCCAGAGTCCAACCACGGCAGGGAAGGGTGGACGGATTCGCGGGATGCCGCGCTTGCCTTCCAGAGACTCCATGAGCGCGGATTCCTCACCCACTTCATAAGCGCCTGCGCCGGTATGCCAGCGAACGTCAAAGTCCTTGCCGCTGCCAAAAATATTTTTGCCCAGGTAGCCTTTGGCATAGGCATCGGCAATGGCCTTGCGCATAATGTCGACCAAATATCTGTACTCGCCGCGAATGTAAACAAATCCGATCTTGGCTCCGACAGCAAGGCCGGCAATGATTACGCCCTCAATCACGGCATGGGGATCGTGCTCCAGGATGGGACGATCTTTGCACGTGCCGGGCTCGCTCTCGTCGCCGTTCACCAGGATGTATTTGGCTTTGGTCGTGTCCTTGGGAACAAAGCTCCACTTCATGCCGGTAGGGAAGCCCGCGCCGCCGCGCCCGCGAAGGTTTGAAGCCTTGACCTCATTAATGATGTCATCCGGCGACATGGTCAAGGCCTTTTGCACGGCTTTGTAGCCATCGAGTTTCAAGTATTGCTCGATGTCCGCCGCGCCCTTGCCAAAGCGCTTGGAGACAACTTTTATTTCGTCGGGATGTGAGGTTAAAACAGCCATTAGCTCTTAGCCTTTAGCCCTTAGCTTGTTTTCGTCATCCCCAGCCTCGTTTATGGGGCCGCGTTTTCTTCAGCGACCCAATAGAGGCGAGGGAACTTGTGTTTGTTAATGCCGCGACTTATTCCTGTACTGCTCTAAAACTTTATCGACCTTATCATTCGTCAAATTCTCGTGGAAGTCATAGTTCACTTGCAGCGCCGGGGCCCAGCTGCAAGCGCCGATGCATTCAACCTCTTCCAGAGAAAATGTCCCGTCGGCAGTCGTCTGCTTGTGGCCGATGCCCAGCTTGCTCTTGCAATGGTCCAGAATCTCTTCACCGCCGCGCAGCATGCAGCTGATGTTGGTGCAAACCTGGACATGGTACTTGCCCATCGGCTTGGTGTGCAGCAGGGAGTAGTAGCTGATCACGTTGCGGACTTCGAGTTCGGTCAGCTCGGTCTTTTTTGCCAGGTGTGCGATCGCATCATCGCTCAGGTAGCCGAGTTCATCCTGCGTATAAAGCAGCATAGGTACCAGGAACCCGCGCTTGGTCGGATATTCCTTCATTTTCTCCGTAAAGAAAGAATCGAGTTTTTCAGAGATGGGCGCCATTACCTATCGATCTCTCCGAGAACAATGTCAATGCTGCCTATCGCCGCTACTACATCAGCGATGAGCCTTCCTTCACACATCTGAGGTAACGCTTGAAGGTTGGCATACGAGGGCGACCGCATATGGACACGCAGCGGTTTGGCGGTACCGTCGCTTACAACGTAATAGCCCATTTCGCCGCGCGGCGATTCAATCGCGTGATAAACCTCACCTGCTGGTACCGCAAAGCCTTCCGTGACAATCTTAAAGTGATAGATGAGGGCTTCCATCTGCGTCTTCATCTTCTCGCGGTCGGGCAGCACGATCTTCGGAGCCTCGGCTTTGGTCGGGCCGGAGGGCATTCCTTCCAGCGCCTGCTTGGCGATCTCACGCGACTGCCGAAGCTCTTCAACGCGGCAGACGTAACGAGCCCAGACATCGCCATCCTGTCGGACCGGGACTTTGAATTTGAAGTTCTCGTAACCGCAGTAAGGCATGTCACGGCGGATATCGAAATCAACACCGCTGGCGCGCAGAGACGGGCCGGTCAGGCCGATGGCAAGCGCGTCTTCACCAGTGATTTTCGCCACATCCTTCAAGCGATCGATGAAGATTCGATTGCCCGTGAGCAGGTTCTCGTACTCGTCCACTTTCTCCGGGAAGCGATCAAGAAACTTCTTTACTTTCTCAAAGAATCCCAGCGGAGGATCCAGCGCCAGTCCACCGATGCGGAAATAAGAAGTCATCATGCGCTGGCCGCTGACCATCTCATAAATGCGCAGCAGGTCTTCGCGCTCGCGGAAGCAATACAGAAAGACCGACATCGCGCCAATGTCCATGGCGTGCGTGCCCAGCCAGACCAGGTGCGAACTGATGCGCTGAAGTTCGGCCAACATCACACGCATCCACTGTGCGCGCGGGGGAATTTCCAGCCCCAGAAGCTTCTCCACGGCCATCACGTAGCACAGGTTGTTGACCATGGGGCAAAGATAGTCAATGCGGTCCGTGAGCGGGACAATCTGCTGGTAAAACTTGGCTTCACAGGTCTTTTCAATTCCGGTGTGGAGGAAGCCGATGTCCGGCATCATGCGGACGATGGTTTCGCCGTCAATCTCCAGCAACAGACGCAACACGCCGTGCGTGGATGGATGCTGCGGACCCATATTCAGGATCATTGTCTTGTCTTCGGTTGGATCCAGCACCGGATTGGCGTTCAAGTGGCCCATTAACGGTAGCCCTCCACCGGATAGTCCTTGCGCAGGGGATGGCCTTCCCAGTCTTCCGGCAGCATGATGCGGCGCAGGTAAGGATGGCCCATAAAGCGGATGCCGAACAGATCGAAGAGCTCGCGCTCAAAGAAGTTTACCGACGGCCAGACCGAGATGATCGACTCCAGCGACGCCTCGTCGCCCGACAGGCGAACTTTCAGCCGTACCCGCTCTTTGCGTTTCATCGATAGCAGGTGGTAAGCCAGTTCAAAGCGCGGTTCTCGGGGGTAAAAGTCGGCGCAGGTAAGATCAGACATGAAGTCAGTGAGTCCCTGAGCTTTCAGCCGGGCACAGGCTTCACGGATGGCCTCACGTGCGATATAGATCGTAAGCTCGTTCCGATCAAAGCGAGCGCCCTCAACGGCGTCGGCCCGCCAGGACAGCAGGTCGGCCACAAAAGGGCGATCTTTGAGTTGTTCGATGTCGGTGATGGCCGGCGCAAGAGGCATTATTTAATTGTCCTCTCAGAGGCGTTCCAGTCCAGGATGCCTTTCTTCCATATATAGAAGAAGCCGACGAGGACCAAGCCGATATAAATCATCATCTCCCAGAAGCCGAACATCTTGAGTTCGCGGGCGATAATGGCCCAGGGATAGAGGAAAACGGCTTCCACGTCAAACAGGATAAAGAGCATGCCGACCAGGTAAAACTTTACGCTGAAGCGCTGCTGTGCGTCGCCGGTGGGCTCAATGCCGCATTCATAGGCGGTGTTCTTGGCCCGCGACCATTTGTGCTTGCCCAGCAGATGAGAAAGAGTGACCATGACCGTGGCCAGGGCTATGGCAACGATCACCTGAAACAGCAACGGAATATAATGAGCGAAGTAACTGTTCTCCGGCATGAAAGGCCTGTACAGCAAAGAGCAACTACAACTGCCAAACATTCGAATGTAATTTCCATTCGCAACAGTGTCAAGGCCTTGACTTTGAATGGAGTTAGTGATTTTTAAATGGCGGCTGGCGGGCGCTGGAACTTGCTCGTGTAATGATGGTGTTTTCCGCGGGATTCCTTTGATTTTCTATGACGATTTTTGGGTTCAATACGGATGTAAAGCTGGCAGACGTGGTCTACCACGTGCAAAGTGAAGCTCGGCAAAACGACCTGCTGTTGCAGACCCTGGTATTTGTGAAAGGCCAGTGCGTGGGCAAGCAGGCATTTTCTTACGCCCATGAGATATCGCATCCGGGCTTCTCTACGGAAGCCATGCATGAGCTGCTGAAGACGCAGCACAAGGCGGTGATCGATGCCATCCAGCAGGGGCAGATGAGTTCCGTGCTGGGCAGCGGGGCCGATGTTCAGGACATTGGCGGCTCAGGGCTTTCATTGCAGTGGAAAGCGCCGGCACCGGCGGCTGATGCTTCTGACCTTCCGGTAAGTTTCCAGGTGCTCGATTCAGGCCAGCCCGCCAGCGGAGCAGAGATCGTGGTGCGCGGCGTGATCGCCTCGGATGGCCTAGAGCTGGCGCGGGGTGTGACCGACGATTCCGGCTCGACGTCTCTTTCAATTGCTCTAACTGAAGACGTACTGAATCGCGGCGCGGTCATGGTGCAAGCCACGCGCAACGGAAAATCCGTGACGCGGAAACTCAGGGTGAAGCGCTAATGGGACACGGTTGTCTGGCCGTGTGATGGATGCCCTTTTAGTCAATGTCCGACGCGAGTGGCCAAGAGCCAACAGCCAATCTCTAGAAGCTAGGAGCCAGCAGCTAACAGCTTCCTAATGATTTATCCTTACCCCCGTGCCACACAAACCAGCCAAGCTTGAAGTTCCTGACTGTGACGCTATCGTTGTAGGCTCGGGACCGAACGGGCTGGCGGCAGCGATTCGCGTGGCCCAGCGAGGCAAGCGGGTAGTCGTGCTGGAAGGCGCCAGCACGCCCGGCGGCGGCGTGCGATCGGCGGAACTGACGCTGCCCGGGTTTACCCACGATATTTGTTCTACTGTTTATGCCATGGTCGCGTGCTCGCCTTTTCTGCGTGACCTGCCTCTCGATAAGCACGGATTGAGTTGGGCCTTTCCCCCTGCACCGCTGGCTCATCCTTTGGATGATGGCTCGGCGGTCATGCTGCACCATTCAGTGGACGAAACTGCACGGTCGTTGAGCGCGAAGGGGGGTGCTGATGGCGACGGCTATCGGCGGCTGATGTGTGATCTTGTGGCGCGCTGGCAGGACCTGTTGCAGGACGTGTTTGCGCCACCGGGAATTCCCAGGCATCCGGTTTTCTTTGCGAAATTTGGGATGCGGGCGATCCGTCCCGCAACGTCATTGGCGCGTGCCTATTTCAAGACTGAACGCGGCAAGGCTCTGTTTGCCGGATTGGCGGCACATTCCGTTCTGCCGCTGGAAAAACTAACCACCTCAGCGGTGGCTCTTGTGCTGGCTGTCGCTGCCCATGCGGCGGGCTGGCCTTTTGCGCGCGGCGGTTCCCAGCAGCTTACGGCTGCGATGGTCAGATATCTGGAATCTCTGGGCGGACGGGTAATCACTGATTGTTACGTGGAGTCGCTGGAGCAGTTGCCCCCGGCGCGCGCAATCCTGCTGGATGTAACGCCCCGGCAACTGATCCGTATGGCCGGCGCCAAGCTGCCGGGTTCCTATAGACGAAGTCTAGAGAGCTTCAAGTACGGCCCGGGCGTTTACAAGCTGGATTGGGCTTTGCACCAGCCCGTCCCATGGCGTGCGAAAGAATGCGCCAAGGCAGGGACTGTTCATCTCGGCGGGACGATGGACGAAATCTGCGAGTCTGAACGGCAGCCATGGCAGGAAAAGGTTTCAGACCGTCCTTATGTCTTGTTTACCCAGGCCAGCTTGTTCGATCCGTCTCGCGCTCCGGTGGGGAAGCACACGGCCTGGGGGTACTGCCATGTCCCCAACGGCTTTATCGGCAACGTGACCGAGGCGATTGAAAACCAGGTGGAACGTTTCGCGCCCGGCTTCAAGGACTGCATTGCCGCCCGTTCCGTCATGGGCCCGGTGGAAATGGAGCGGCACAATCCCAACCTCATTGGAGGAGACATTGGCGGCGGCGCGGCTTATTTGAGCCAGATGTTTTTACGCCCTACGGCCAGCCTGTATCGCACGCCGCTCGATGGCGTCTTTCTCTGTTCTTCTTCAACACCGCCTGCGCCGGGCGTCCATGGTATGTGCGGATACTTTGCCGCCGAAGCTGCGCTCAAGCGCTTTGCTTAACACACTTTTGGGTGGGCACCTGATGCATTACTAAAGATGATTCCGTAATTCGGGAAGTGATTGCCTTTTCAATGTGAATGAAGTACTTTTCCGATTGCGTAACCCCCCAAAAAACCAATTAACCACGGGCGGAAGCCGAGCGAGGTGTGAATGTTTTGCTTTAAATGTGGGGCGTCCATGCCCGAAGATGCGACAGTTTGTCCGCAATGCTCAGCTCCGGTGCAAGCAATGCCCACGCCTCCGCCACCGCCGCAACAGGCCAGCACGCCCAACCCGGCTTCCACATCGGCCTGGCTGAATGTGCCTGCTGCTCCATCGCAACAGCCACAGCAATATCCCCCGCAAGCCCAGCCTTATCGGGCGTATCAACCGCCCAAGACCGACGGCGGCGCCATCGCCAGCATGGTCCTGGGAATCGCTTCATTCGTGCTGTGTCTCTCATTCCTTGCGGGAATTCCCGCCATCGTTCTGGGACATATTTCACGGTCGAAGATCAAGAAGAGCATGGGACGATTGCAGGGCGATGGCCTGGCTTTGACTGGGCTGATTTTGGGCTATATCAGCCTTCTAGCCATCCCGATCATTGCCGCCATCGCCATTCCCAACCTGTTGCGCGCCAGAATTTCAGCCAATGAAGCCGCCGCCAGGAGCACTGTGCGCACGATCAACACTTCCCAGATCACCTATTCAACCACGTATCCGGAGCAGGGCTATGCTCGCGATCTGGCAACACTTGGTCCAGGTTCGCCCAACGGGTGCAGCGGTGGCGGGACGGCGCAACACGCCTGCCTGCTGGACAGCCAGCTGGCCCAAGCCAACTGCACGTCCGGCGTATGGTGCCAGAAAGGCCAGTACAAATACACCCTCAGTTCAAGTTGCGCGCCAGCTCTTTTTGGCGAACAGCCGCAGGGTACCGAAAATGCCTGTGCGGAATATGTCATTGTCGCCACGCCGATCAACTTCAATACAGGACGGCGCAGCTATTGCTCTGTATCAGACGCGGTCATTCGATCACGGTCAGGCGGCCCGCTAACCACACCACCCACAGTCGAAGAATGCCAGACTTGGGAGCCACTCTGATCCAATACGGACAAGGCTCAACCTTGGATTTCCAGGTAGAAAAGCAGTTCCATTTTGGGAAAATAGCCCAGGAGGAGTAAATTTTCCCCAACCCTTCATTTACTAAGGCTTCCAACTAGCAGAGCTGCATCTGCTTCTAAGTGAATGGATCTAAAATGGAAGCCCTTCATCTGGCGCAGAAAACTGCGCCTGAAAATCCGAAATCTACTCTCTTTCATAAGGCTGCGCGTACTATGCCCGGGATCATTGCCGGGGCCGCAGACCTTGATCCCGCAGCGGTCCTGACGGCCACTGTGGCGGGCGCCAGTTTTGGAACGTCACTGGGTTGGGTGGTTGTGCTGTGCGTCCCCGTTCTTTTCAGCGTGTTCGCTGTCTCGTCGCGGATTGGCCAGGAAACCAAAAAAGGCCTGGTTGAGCTGATCCGGGAGCAACATGGACGCAAGATGGCCATGGTGATCGCTTTGCTGATTGTGGCGGTCAATCTGGCCATGATCGTGGGCGATATCGTTGCCGTGAGCGATAGCTGTTCGCTCCTGACCATGTCTCCGCGCCTGTTTTTTCTGGCCATCGTGGGATTCACTGTCTGGTATGTGCTGATCATTGGCGACTACCAGAAGACCACCAAAGTGCTGGGCGGACTTACGCTGATCCTGGTCGCTTATGTGCTGGCGGCGTATCGCGTTACCGACTCCTTCGCCACGCTGGCCAAAGACGTGTTGCTTCCGCGGATGCAGGTGAATTCCGGATACATGATGGGAGTGGTAGCGGTTTTTGGATCACTGCTTACCCCGGACGTTATCGTATGGCAGACCAGTTCCAAGCGTGGACTGCCGGAAGGCTTGGCCAAAGCACACGTAACGGAGTCGCATGCGGGAACGTTTGTCGCCTGCCTGATTTCACTGTCAGCCATGGTTGTGGCATCGCACATGCACGTGGCCGATCCCTCAAACATGACAACGCGCGTTGCATCAGACGCGCTGGGATCTTTTGGATTTCTAGGGACAGTGCTGTTTGCGCTGGGAATTATCGCTTCCGGCATGATTGCCCTGCCGATTCTTGTGGCGTCTTTGTGCTTCAGCGTGGCGGAAGCCGCAGGCTGGCGCTCCGGCCTCTCGATGGAGCCATGGAATGCGCGGCTTTTCTTTGTGATGATCTCCGCGACGGTGTTTCTGGCCGTGGTGATCGACTTCTTCGGCGTAAATACGGTACACGTGCTGTATTGGTCGCAGGCGCTTGCGGGCGTGGTCCTGGTGCCGATCTTTGCTTATATTCTGCTGCTCTCAAACAATTCCAAGGTCATGCGCACCATCAACAGCCGATTTGAAAACTTCTGGCTGGGCTGCGCCATGACGGGCATGTTGATTTCTAACCTGCTGTTTTTCTGGTTTCTGGCGAGATAAGCAATTAGCACTCAGTAATCAGCCTTCAGCCAAAGAAGCATTGCCGCAGATTTCCGCAGACAGGAAAGAAATTAGCCGCAAATTTCGCGAATAACACGAATCAAAAACTAAAAATATGATTCGTGTCTTTTTCGCGTTGATTCGCGGCTGATTTTATTTGGCTGATTGCGTAGTTGGCCAAAACCAAGAGCCAGCTGTCGAAGCCAAAAGCTAGTGGCCAGAAGCTTTTCTTATTTCACATCCATCAGCTCAACATCGAACACCAAAGTGGCGTTAGGCGGGATGGAAGAGCCAAACCCGCGCGCGCCGTAGCCCAGCGCCGGTGGAATTTTCAGTTGGCGCTTGCCTCCGACCTTCATCCCCGCAATGCCTTCGTCCCAGCCTTTAATGACCTGGCCTGTACCCAGATTAAAATCAATGGGCTCGCCCCTGTCGCGCGAGCTATCAAATTCTTTGCCGTCGGTGAGCCAGCCGGTGTAATGCACGCTTACCTTTTTCCCTTTTTCTGCCAGTTTGCCCGTGCCTTTCTTGATGTCCCAGTATTCCAGCCCGCTTGGCGTGGTAGTGGGTTTGCCGGTAACGGCGGTGGGACCGTCCTTCTTGTCGGCGGCTTTGGCGGGCTTTTTGGTTTGGGCGAGCATGGCAATCGACAGGATTAGCAAAAGGATCAGGGTGGCTCTCTGCATGGTTTCTCCTCGGTAGAAAGGGAATGATACAGGAATTGCAGTCCTTCAGGACGGGCGAAGTTTTTCTTTCGTTATTTGTTCGCTACAATAAAGAATCGCCGCCATCGCAGGAAGACGTTACCACAAAGGTCGAAAAACCGATTTTCATAAGCTTGCGCGGGTCAAAGGCCTTGGATGACAAGGACATGGAGGAACACCAAGGAAGCTAGCCAAAGAGCCAATGGCTAAAGGCTAAGAGTCGCTTTATGAAATATGTGGAACTGCATACCCGCTCAGCCTTTTCATTTCTGGAGGGAGCGTCTGTTCCGGAGGAGCTGACGAATATGGGCGCGGCCATGAACATGCCAGCCATGGCGCTGCTGGACCGCAATGGATTTTACGGGTCGCCGCGATTTCATATGAGCGCGAAAAAACTTCGCATAAAGGCCCATATTGGGGTGGAAATTTCGATCAAGGATGAAAACGGCGGTCCCTCAGAACACCGTTTCTCAGAATCAAGCTTCGCAGAATCAGGTCTGGCGGGACGAAGAAAACAAAGCCAAGAGCCAACAGAAATCAGACCTGTCTATTACCCATTGCTGTGCGAATCGCGTATCGGCTACCAGAACCTCTGCCGGTTGCTGACTCGCACCAAGCTGCGTGTGCCCAAGCATGCCGAATCCTGGGCGACGCTGGAAGAACTGGAAGAGCATGCCGCAGGGACAATCTGCCTGACCGGCGATGAAGACGGTCCGCTGGCCCGGGCGCTGGAGAATGACGGCAAAGACGCTGGACGCAAGCTGCTGGAAAGGCTGACGGCGATCTTCGGGCCAAAGAATATTTATGTGGAGTTGCAGCGTCATCTGGAGCGCCATCAGGAAGCTCGCAACCATGCGGCGGTGGAACTGGCGCGGGAATTGAAGCTGCCTATCGTGGCCACCAACGGCGTTTGCTATGCCACGGCAGCCGACCGCGAGATTCTGGACGTATTCACCTGCATCAAGAACAAACGGCAACTGGTGACGGCTGGGCGGCTGCTGTGCCGCAATGCGGAGCGCCGCCTGCGCACGCCGGAGCAGATGGCTCGGTTATTTGCCGATCTGCCTGAGGCCATTGCCAACACGGTTGAGCTTTCACAGCGGCTGGAATTTTCGCTGGAAAATCTTGGCTACCAGTTTCCCCAATATCCCGTGCCGGAGGGCGGACAGGAAATTGATTTTCTGTGGGCGCAGACCATGAAGGGCGCTGGCGATCGCTACAAGCCGATTACGGAACGCGTAAGCCGGCAGTTAGAGAAAGAGCTGGCGCTGATCGGCAAGCTCAAGCTTGCGGGATATTTTTTGATCGTGTGGGACATTGTGCGCTTCTGCCGCGAGAACGGAATCCTGGTGCAGGGAAGAGGCTCAGCGGCGAACAGCGCAGTGTGTTATGCGCTGGGAATTACCGCCATCGATCCAGTGGGGATGGACTTACTCTTTGAAAGGTTTCTTTCAGAAGAGCGCGGCGAGTGGCCTGACATCGATCTGGATCTGCCGAGTGGCGACGAGCGCGAGAAGGCGATCCAGTACGTTTACAAGCGCTATGGCGAGCTGGGCGCGGCGATGACAGCGAATGTCTGCACTTACAGAGGACGGCTGGCGGAGCGCGAGGTGGGAAAAGTTTTTGGCTTCGATACCGAGACCCTGAACAAGCTTTCCGGACTGGTGGGTGGCTGGGAGTGGCGCGGTCCGGAAGACACATTTGATCGGCACTTCACCAATGCTGGACTGGACCTGACACAGGACCGCATTTCCAAATATCTTGACCTGTGCGTGCGCGTGCAGGACCTGCCGCGACATTTGAGCCAGCATTCCGGCGGGATGGTGGTGTGCCAGGGTCAGCTTGATTCCGTCGTTCCGCTGGAGCCGGCCACCATGCCCGGGCGCGTGGTGGTGCAGTGGGACAAGGATGATTGCGCCGACCTGGGAATCGTCAAAGTTGACCTGCTGGGGCTGGGGATGATGGCAGTGCTAAAAGATTCAATCGGCTTGATCCAGGACCACTATCACGAAGAAGTGGATCTGGCGCATTTGCCGCAGGATTGTCCGGACATTTATGGGGTAATCCAGCGGGCGGACACGATTGGCATGTTCCAGATTGAGAGTCGCGCACAGATGTCGTCACTGCCGCGGAATAATCCCAAAAAGTTTTATGACCTGGTAACGCAGGTGGCATTGATTCGTCCGGGGCCGATCACGGGGCAGATGACCAGCCCGTATCTGCGGCGCAGACAAGGGAAGGAAGCGGTGAGCTATCCGCATCCATCGCTGGAGCCTGTGCTGGAGCGGACGCTGGGGGTGCCGCTGTTTCAGGAACAGCTTTTGAAGATGGCGATGATCTGCGCCAACTTTACTGGAGGCGAGGCGGAAGATCTGCGCCGTGCGCTGGGACACAAACGGTCAGAAAAGCGGATGAAAGAAATTGAAGTAAAGCTGCGCGCGGGGATGACGCAGAACGGAGTCCCACCAAAAGCGCAGGACGATATTGTGCAGTTTATCAGCTCATTTGCGCTGTACGGATTTCCGGAGTCGCATTCGGCCAGCTTTGCGCTGATTGCCTACGCCAGCGCATTTCTGAAAGTGCGATACCTGGCGGCATTCACAGCGGCACTGCTCAACAACCAGCCGATGGGATTCTATTCGCCTGCAACCCTGGTGAAAGACGCGCAGCGGCACGGGCTGAAAGTGCGCCCAATCGACGTAAACTGCTCAGAGTGGAATTGCACGCTGGAGAATGAGGAGAACACTGCGACTTGTTCCACACTCATTGCGTCGGCAAGACAAGTGTCAGGGCACGACGTTAGTCGTGCCGTAAAAATGCCTTCTAGCCCTGGGGCTTTAGCCCCTGCCAAAGCCATTGCTTTGCGGATCGGCCTGCGCTACGTGCGCGGGCTGCAACAAGCGGCGGCAGAAGCGCTGATCGAGGAACGCAGGCAAAGACCATTTACATCGACCGAAGACCTGGCGTTGCGTGTTCCGCAACTGAGCCGCGCGAATCTGGCGATGCTGGCGAGGATCGGCGCGTTGAACCACATAAATCCTAATACAGAAATGCATCGGCGGGATGCGCTGTGGCAAATTGAAAAGGCTGCGCGTAAAGTGGGACCGCTGCTGGAGAACGTGATCGAGCCTGACGCGGCATCACCTCTGCGTAAGATGGAGATTGAAGAACGGCTGGTGGCGGATTATCACGGAACCGGCATGACAGTGGGACCTCACCCCATGGCGTATCAGCGGAGCGCGTTGCGGCGCATGGGAATACTTTCCGCCGCGGAGCTGCGAGAGTCGCCGCACGGAAAACAAGCAGTGGTTGCGGGAAGCGTAATCACACGGCAGAGACCAGGAACCGCCAAAGGGCTGATCTTTATCACGCTGGAAGATGAAACCGGCAACTCCAATATTATTGTTATGCCCGACCTTTACAGCAGCGATCCGCTGGTAGTGCTGCATGAGCGTTTTCTCAAGGTGAAGGGCGTGGTCCAGAACCAGGATGGCATTGTGCATCTGAAAGCGCAGAAAATTATGCCGCTGAAAGTGACGGCGGCAGAGATGCAGTCGCACGATTTTCACTGAGCGGCTTGCGTCCGCCTGCATGACTCTGCCCGGAAATCTCACATATACTTCTGTTAAGCACTGTGCCAAAGAAAACCATCATCCTTGTCTCTTGGCTGGCAATCTTGTTTGCCCCAGTCGGCGCCATTGGACAGGCATCGACGGATGGACAATTCAAGGCGCAGATTGAGAAGGCCAAATCTTTGCGTGACGCCGGATCTTCTGACGAAGCGAAAAAAATTTATGAATCCGTGCTGCCGCCCCTGCGCGCACAAGCAGCAAGCCCCGAACTGGTTGACACGCTCAACAACCTCAGCGACATCGCAACCATGGCTGGCGAATATTCCCGCGCCGTGCGGCTTTCCCGCGAGAGCGCTGCTGCCTGCCAGAAGATGCACGATAAAAACTGTGAAGCGCTGGCCCATGACGATGCCGGCCTGGCTCTCTCCAACGCGGGGAATTATCCGGAAGCCGCAGCCGAACTCGATCTGGCATTGAAGCTGACGGCGGAAACCGGGAACGCGCAAACGGCAGTGCTGATCCTGAACAATCTCGGCATTGTGTATTACTACCAGGCAAAATATTCTGAGGCGCTGCGGACGTACGAATCTGCGCTGCAATACGTGGAGAAATCCCGTACCGAATCCTGGAGCGCAACATGGCGGCAGTTCACGCTGCTGAATCTGGCAACTCTTTATCAACGGCTGGGAAACGACCAGCGCGCCATCAACACTTATAACGATGTTCTGGCCCATCCGGAAGCTATTACGCCGCGCGATCTTGGCCATATTAATGCCAATATTGGAGCACTTTACCGGCGCCTGGGCGATGGGAACCAAGCTCTCCAGTTCTACGGCTATGCCGATGAGTATTACGCGAAAGAAAAAGATGTCGATGGCGAACTGGGAGTGTTAATGAACAGCGGCATCGTTCTTGCGCTGGAGCTCGAACGATTGCCGGACGCGCTGAAGAAATTTGATCAAGTGCGCGCGCTGGCCGAAAAAACCAATAACCAGCGTGAAGCCATGCAGGCGTTGCTTTATCGCGGCGAGACACTTGATAGCATGGATAAACTGCCGGAAGCTGAAAAGGAATTCAACGCAGCACTGGCAGAGGCGGACAAGCTGGGCACCGTGGAGGAGCAGTGGAAAGCCGTGAACGCGCTGGGCAAGATCGCGCTGAAGCGCGGCCAACGTGACTTGGCGGAAACGAAATTCCGCGATGCTATCCAGCGGATTGAAAGCATGCGCTCGCAGTTGCAGCTCTCGCGGTTGAAGGCGGATTTTCTGGCCGATAAGCGCGATGTTTACGACGCACTGATCAAGCTTCTGTTGGAACGCAACGATGCCGCCGCGGCGTTTGAGTTCATGGAGCGTAGCCGCGCCCGAGTTTTTCAGGATAGATTTTTTGGTAACAAACTTTCGCCCGGCGCTCTCACGCTCCACTCCATCCAGGCGCGACTCGATCCGCAGACCGCGCTTGTTGAATTCTGGGCCGGCGCGGAAGGCGTGGCCGCGGTGTGGGTCACGCGCGAAACGGTCGGCATTTCACAACGCCATTTTTCCGCCACTGAAATGAATGCGCTGCAGCGCCTAGTTACAGGGCTTCCTGACAATCTGAGCAATGACTGGCAGAAAGATTTTCAGAAGATCAGCGCTATGCTGCCCAAGGACATTGCGCCTTTTGCTCAAGACCGTTACTCGCATGTGCTGATCGTTCCTGATGGTTTCCTCAGTCTGCTGCCCGTCGAACTGTTGCCGACATCTTCAGGACAGTTCTTGCTTGAAACGCGTGACGTCACATACATGCCCAGCGCCGTCCTGCTGCTGCGCGGCGCGATGCAAAAAGCTTCTGCCACGCGCTTGCCGTGGCAGCAACAACTCGTGGGCTTTGGCGATCCCGCGGTGATCGGAGGCGGTGAAAGCTCGCTCACCAGTGCTCCTCGCGGAGAGGTAGCAGGATCGCTTCCTGCATCTGGCCAGGAAATTCGCGGTATTGCCCGCATGAGCGCCGGTCGAACAAAACTTTTTCTTGGGGCCGATGACCGCAAGCAGATGTTCTTTGAGTCCGCGCATTCCGGCGCTGCACTGCTGCATGTGAGCACGCACGCTGTGGCGGACATGGATGACCCTGAGCGCTCGCGCCTGCTATTCTCGCCGGACGAACCCGGCCAGCCGAACAATTATTTATTTCTCAAAGAGCTTTACGATCTCGACCTTCGCGGCACCAACCTGGCTACGCTTTCCGCCTGTGATACCGAACGCGGACGGCTTGTCCCGGGCGAGGGAATTCAGGCCTTCAGCCGCGCACTGCTGGCTGCCGGATCGCGCTCCGCCCTGACCACGCTGTGGCGCGTTCCAGACGGGCCGACATCACAATTCATGCAGCACTTCTATTTCTATCTGTTGAAAAAGCATCAATCCAAAGCAGAAGCGCTGCGGCTCACCAAGCTGGAGTTTCTGCATTCCGGGACCGAGCTTAGCCATCCGCGATACTGGGCTGCGTTTGTGCTCAATGGCGATGGTGCGGAGCCCGTTCCCCGATTCATTCCCTGGCAGGTGCTGGCGATCCCTGTTCCGATCATTGCTCTTGCCGTGTTCATCTACTTTCGTGTGCGGCGGAAGAAAAAACTCGTTGCGAAACCCGCTTAATCCCCTTGCAAATTAGCTCGGCGATCAAACCTCGATCACGTCGCAAATCAATTCCGCCGGACAACTACTTCACCTTGAACTGCTCCATGCTCGAATTTGCAATTTCATTTCCAGTCGCGTCCAGAGCCGTTACTTTCCACTTGAGCGGTTTGTCGGAAATCATGTTGGCTTTCATTTCCGGAGTTACTTGCAGCACGTTCTGCGATGACTTGGCTGTCGCCAGCGTGATTCCGGCAACGTCTTTTAGTTCAACTTGGTAGCTGCTGGCGCCTTGCACTGCGTCCCAACGGAACTCAGCGGGCGCGCTTTTCTGATCTGCAATCGGGCTCACAAGGTGAATCGAGCCGCTACGGAATTGTCCGCTGCCAATGCCCGGATTGATCTTGCCGGGGCCATCTGAGTTTCCGTGGTAAAGAGAGATTCCAAAAATCAGCACCGCGGCCAGCGCCGCAGCTCCAGCCATATAAGGCACACGGAACATCGTGCGCCAGAAAGGAACAGCGGCAGCTTTCTGCTGCGCCACGGGAGCATTCTGCTGGCGTTCCAACTGGGCGGCAATCCACGCCACGGCAGCGCCTTCGTCGGCGGAGGGCGTGGACTGTTCAAAGTTCTTCAGCATGGCCAATTCGGTTTGGCAGTGTGCGCAGCCAGCCAGGTGCGCCGCGGCCTTTGCATCGCGGGAAGTGTTGTCCGCCATCCGCTCCAGCGTTTCCAGCGGCAGGCAATCTTTCGTCTCGGCTGCTGCTTCCTGCCACATCTTTAAGGTTTTTGTGTTGTCGGCCATGACAAATCTCCTCGGGTTTATGCTCTTGCCTGCCAGCGTTTTGCTGCTTTATCCAGTTTTCTCTTGGCGCTTACCAGGAAAGCTTTCGCTCCGCTGGCGTTCGTCAGGTTGAGCATGCGCGTAATCACGTCCAGCGGAAGCTCTTCCCCAAAGTGCATGGTAAAAACGGCTTTCTCGGTTTCTTCCAGCGTCTCATTAATTAGCTGCCGCGCAATGTCGGCCTGTTGCTTCCGCTCCACCGCCGCCAGTGGGCTGTCTTTAACGTCCGGCAGCGTGTCCATTACCAGTTCGTCAGAGTCCGTTTGCGGGGCGCTCGCTCTGGACCTTACTGCATTGAGGCAGTGATTGCGGGTAATGGAATAGAGCCAGGTTGAAAACTTGGATTGACCTTTAAAGTAAGAGAGGTTCTGGTAGGCTTTTACGCAGATTTCCTGCGCCAAATCAGCCGCCGACTCACGGTCTCCCGTGACCGACAAACACCAGCGCGCCACCTTTACGTGGTGCCGCCGAAACAGCTCATTCAGGTACTGTTCCGCTTGTGCCTGGCCGGCTTCCGCGCGGTACCGGGCGATCAGCGCCTCGTCCGTAAGCTCCTGCCAGCCCATTTGCGGGATTATAGCAATTGCCTCGTCCCTGGCTGCTTCCGTTGCCCCCGGATACATTGAAGCCACAGATGTCGATTGCGCTGCCACAGGTGTCCTTTCCCTTACAACTGATAAGACAAAGGTAAGTACCTGCCTGGAACAACTATCTTTTTCGCCCTTTTTCACCTCCTCAAGTGGTGCTCCACATCTTTGGGGATCATCAGGACCTCGCTCTGACACATATATTGTAAGTGTCTGAATCTGAATCACTTATCAGCGATCCCCATACAACTCCTGCACAGCGACCTTGAATCCATAGCTTACAAGGATTATCTGCACGGAATCTGCACAACTCACACCGGCCCGAGGTTGGACATGAACTTCATCATCGACAAGACCAAACTCAAGCCGGGGCTAATCATCTTCCGGCGCGGCGATGCTACGTCGGCTTCCGGTCCGGGGGCCGCGGCCGCTGGAAGCGGAGTTGGACCCACCGTCGATGAGCGCGGATACGATTTCAGATAAGCCAAGCATGGCGGAGTGATCGAGTGGGACTTGGGAATCACCCCCAATGGAACGTAGGGTCATACCGCCGTTCCATGGCCAACCACTTGTGTTGCGACGTCAAAGACCCTTTCGAATGGAGATCGCGATGAAGCGGGTATTGCTGCTTGTCTTAGGAACTCTTCTTCTTGCATTGCCAGTGAGTGCAAGTCAGTATTATGTCTCGCCAGCCGGAAACGACAACAACAGCGGTACGTCTCCGTCGAGCCCATGGGCAACCATCAGCAAAGTCAATAGCTTCGTCTTTAACGGCGGCGATACTGTTTCCTTTCAAGGAGGCCAGACCTTCACGGGCTGTCTGATGTTTAATTCCAACACAGTACAAAATTCTTCAGCGTCTACTCCGTTTACCGTGAATTCCTATGGTACCGGTATGGCGACGATTCAATCAGGTTGTACAGGAAACCTTTCCGCTGCGGTGATCGCCGACAATGTGAATGGCTTTCATCTCAATGGGTTAAAAATCGTGAACGGCTTTGCGACCGGCGCCAGCAGTTCTACCGCTACCGGCGTCCTGCTGGAGAATCAAAGTTCCACTTTACCTACGCAGACCGTAGTGGTCGAGAATTCCGAGATCACCGGATTCGCGCCGCCCCCCGGCAGCCCCAATACCGGTGGTGACATTGTCATAATCGGTGACGCAATGAATGGCAATAACGGTCCGCTGAATGACGTCCAGATCCTCAACAACACGCTGCACGGGGCCAGTGTGACAGCAGGCGACTATGTCGGCATCGGAGGCTATGGATTCGGCGAGAACATCACCAATGTTCTGGTGCAGGGGAACACGGTGTATAACATCGGCGGAGCCACGTCAGATCCAGGCGCGGGCATCGTCGCGGATGGTTGGAACGGGGCTACGATTCAGTACAACCTGATCCATGACATCGGCGCGAACGTAACGTCATGCGGTGGGATGTCGGGTATCGAGGCGTATACCTCCAACAACGTCACGGTCCGGTTTAACGAGGTGTACAACGTGCAGCCCTCTCCGGGTTTCACAGCAGGATGTGATTGGGTCGGAATAGATCTGGATAACGGTACTTCGAACTCCTTTGTCGAATATAACTACACCCACCATAATGGAGGACCTGGTCTGCTGGCCCACGATGAGGACGCAAATGGAGACACTTGGGGGAATAATACATTCCGCTTCAATATTTCAGAAAATGATCAATGGTTGTGCAGCCAATACAACTCATGCTTCGGAGTATTCACGGTGGCACCGAATGCACCTGCGAACCCGCTGTACATTTATGGCAACACGCTGTTTCAAAACATGGCAGGTAATCAGACACAGCCTGCCGCATGCTTTTACATCGGGTATGGGACGGGGGTAGCATGGCCCAGTGGCTCCCTGATCGCAGACAACATCTGCAATATGGATAATTACGATCAGTTTGGTCGGTCCTACTTCTTTTACAACCCCGGCGCCTATACCATGACGGTATCAAACAATCTCTATTACTCGACCCATTTGCAAAACTGGCTCTGGGGAGGAAATGTTTATTCGAGTTTCTCACAGTGGCAAACGGCGGGAATTGAATCGAATCCCATTGAAGGCAACCCGTTGTTCAGCAATGCCGGCAATGGGGGAACGTGCAACTGGTCCCCGTCGCAGACCAGCGGACCACAGCCGTGCCCATCGGCCTACACGCTGCAATCGGGTTCGCCGGCGATTGCTGCTGGTGTGACGGTGCCGAACAATGGCGGGCGTGATTACTATAACAATGCATTGACCACTCCACCGAGCATTGGAGCGTACTCCCCTGGCACTGGTTCGTTGTGTCACACAGGGACTTGGTGCGCGCAGGCGAATCTTCCTGTCTCGCCGTCCTATGGTTCGCTCTTTCAGACGGGAGGCTGGGCTGCTAACCAAAGCAACTGGGTTGCCAGCATTTGGATTCAAGGTTCTGGGTCAATTCAGTTGCAAGCTTTATACAACAGCACTGTTTTGGCGGAAACGGAGTGTACAGCGACTTCAACCTGGACACAGTGCAGCACGCCAGTCTTCAACACGGGCAGCACTGGCGTGAATCGGTTTAACTTAATCGGCTATTACGGCGGACCTGCCACAATGTACATCGATGACACTTTCTTGGGGCCCGCAGGGGGAAGCAATCAATTGCAGAATGCCGGCTTTGAAAGCGGAACCTCTTTTTGGAACATCGACGGCGGTGGTCAGGGAGTCTACACCATTGGTCAATTCAGCAAGTAGGGTGCTGGGGCCGTGCGCCACATTTTTCCCAAACAGCTTCACGGCCCCATGGCAATCCTTGCAGCGAAGCTCCGTCATGCCGTCTGAGATCGAGGGAAATAATGCATCGTGTTTTCTCAGCCATTCTCGGCTTGGTGCTCGCGGTCGCCGGACTGGCAGCGTCCGACTACATACCCACCAACTTCAAGGGAGACACGCTGCCCTCCGGCGCTGTGGCGATACTCGTTCCGGGTGTGCTCATGCTGAGCGCCTTCTATATGGCATTCCGTTTTCTGAAGTTTGCGGTGTCCGGAAAGAAATGACTGCGTCCGCCGGGTGGCGGGTGGCCCGCCGTTCCCCAGCTTTTTCCATCCCTCACGACACAAATGGGTGCCCTGTCCTTTGCGGGATATAAATTCCGTAAGCGCCATCGCCTGGCAATCTCCTGCGTACATTTAGTCTTGCTGTTTCCATCCAAGAAACAAGTGTCAGGGCACGACTTTAGCGCTCTGCCTGAGATGACCCTGAGCTTGCCGAAGGGGAATCGAGGGCTGCGAAGTCGTGCCATAAAGCCCGCGAAAAATTTCCTTCCTTGCGCCGCAGGCTCGTGCGCAGCGAAGCGGAGCACGTTAAAGCCACTACTTCACCGGCATCAGAGACATCCGCTGCTCTCTACCTAGTCCCTTCGCCCACTGTCCTTACGCACACTCTGTGCGCGGTCCCGATTCCTTGTTCTGCCGGATCGCTGACTTCTGTCTTAGCTAATGACGGACAGCAAACTTCGGATGTTAGTCGCACCCGAAGTTGCTGGGGTCTCAAGCGCGCGGCAAATGGCAGGCCGGGCTGAGGGCCATAACTTAAATCCTAAAGGAGAAATTCAGCATGACTCGTAAAAGCATGACATTGGCACTGTGCTTCAGTCTCGCAACCGTAACATTTTCTTCAGCCGCATTCGCTCAAGGCCGCTCAGGGTCCCGTGGTGGTGGTGGCCAAAGCGGCAACGGCAGAATGACCTTCCCGTCCAGAGGCGAGGCTCAGCGGGGTGACGATCGCGGCGGTTTCAACAGGCGCCCTCAGATGGGTGACGACCGCGGCGGCCTCAGTCGGCATCCTGAGCCGGGCGATGATCGCGGCGGCGTCAACAAGCATCCTGAGCCGGGCGATGATCGCGGACGTGGCGGCAAGCATCTTGAGCCGGGCGACGACCACAGCCTTAACCGCTAATTCTGCCCAACTCCACCACAGGGCCGAGCGCCGCTCGGCCCGTTTTTTGAAAGGGCCTGCTTTCTCTTTTCTCAAAATCCGATTGGTTCGCCCAGCTATAAATACCCGCCTCGTTATTCGCTATTGATTCGCTCGTCAAAATGCGTTACGATATCAAATTCACCACAAAATGTTACTGTATCTGTTCTCACTGAGGAGCTACTGAATGCCACCAATCTCGCTTACAGACAAGGAGCGCGCCATGATGCTGGGGATGGCCACCGCCGCGCTGCAACATGCTTACGCGCCGTATTCGAAGTTTCGCGTTGGGGCCACCGTCATTACCGACGACGGCCACCTCTATACCGGAAGCAACGTGGAAAACGCCTCTTACGGACTCACCATTTGCGCGGAGCGTGCGGCTATTTTTAACGCCGTCCACCAGGTGCAGGGCAAGCTCAAGCTGAAAGGCATTGCCATAGTCACGGAAAATGACGTGCCGTGCGCTCCCTGCGGCGCGTGCCGCCAGGTGATTGCCGAATTCGGCGCTAACACGGCTGTGGTCTTTCGCGGCCAGACCGACTACATGGAGATGAACATCGCCGACATGTTGCCGGAAACTTTCCGCCTGACCTGATAATTTTTTGCTTTAGCTCTGTAGGTACGGAGGCGCGGCTTCGGCTATTGCCGCAATCTTGCACATCGGAAAAATTTTTCATCATGCCATACAAGTGTCAGGGCGCGGCTTTAGCCGCCCCGTAAGCTCAAGAAAATTGGGCTTTAGCCCCTGAAAAGAGAGCATGCTAGTCACAGACCTGATCCGCCGTAAGCGCGATGGCGTTGAGCTGCAGCGCAATGAAATCGAGTTTCTCGTCAACGGCTACACCCGTGATGAGATTCCCGACTACCAGATGTCGGCGTGGCTGATGGCCGTGCTGCTGCGCGGCATGTCGCGCGCCGAACTGGCCGCGCTTACTGAAACAATGCTCCACTCCGGCCAGGTGCTCGATTTCTCTGAGCTTCCAGCGGCCAAAACGGACAAGCACTCCACCGGCGGAGTGGGCGACAAAACTTCTTTGATCATTGCGCCGATTGTCGCGGCGGCCGGCTTGTATGTCCCCATGATTAGCGGACGCGGCCTGGGACACACCGGCGGCACGCTGGACAAGCTGGAATCAATCCCGGGATTCAACGTGAATCTTTCTGTCAGTGAATTTCGCCGCGTGCTGGCGCAGTGCGGCGCAGGATTGATCGGCCAGACCGCCGAGATCGCCCCAGCCGATAAAAAACTTTACGCGCTGCGCGATGTTACCGGCACAGTGGAAAGCCCGTACCTGATTTGCGCTTCCATCATGAGCAAGAAGCTGGCGGAAGGCATTGACGCGCTGGTGCTGGACGTAAAGACCGGCAGCGGCGCGTTTATGAAGTCCGAAAAAGACGCGGTGTTTCTCGCCGAACTGATGGTTGAAACCGGCCAGCGCCTGGGCAAGCGCGTCTCTGCGCTGATTACTGACATGGACCAGCCTCTGGGCCGCGCCGTGGGCAACGCCTTGGAAGTTGCCGAATGCATTGACGTCCTGAACGGCCACGGCCCGGACGATCTGCGCGAGCTTAGCCTTGTGCTCTCCGCTTCAATGTTTCTTTTGGGCAAGCGTGTCCGCAGCATTGCTGAAGGCAGGGAACTGGCCGAGCAGATGATTGCCAGCGGCAAGGCCCGTGAAAAATTCCGCGAGATGATTCGCCTGCAAGGCGGCAACGCGGCAGTGATCGATGATCCCAGTCTTCTGCCGCAGGCAAAACAAAAAGCCGACATCAAAAGCTCAGCTTCCGGCTTCGTTACCGCCATCATGTGTGAGCAGATCGGTACGGCTGGAGTACTACTGGGCGGCGGTCGCGCGCGGAAAGAAGATTCCGTTGATCCCGCTGTGGGGATCATCGTCCACAAAAAAGTTGGCGATCCCGTTTCCGCAGGCGAAGCGCTCTGCACCGTTTATTACAACTCAGCCGAGCGTCTGGCGAATGCCGCTCCGCTGATTGAAAAGAGTTATACGATTGCAGCCGCTCCGCTGCTGCAAAAAAGGCCGCTCGTCCATCGTGTCATCGGCGACGAATAAGCATTGCTGCTATCCCTGCGCCACGTCCTTTGCAATCAGCGGCACAACTTCGCGCAGCAGCGCTTTAAACTGTCCGGAAATCTTTTTCCCGATCTCCAGCACCTCTTCATGATTGATCGTCGCGTCGGTTGTTCCGGCCGCCATGTTTGTAACGCAGGAAATCGCCAGCACTTTTATTCCCATCTGTCGCGCGGCAATCACTTCCGGCACCGTGGACATTCCCACCAGGTCCGCGCCAATCGTCCGCAGGAAGCGTATTTCTGCAGGCGTTTCATAGCTTGGACCGAGCATGGCTGCGTAAATGCCTTCGCCCACGGGAATTCCCAGCCGCTTTCCCGCATCGATCGCCATCCGCCGATAATCCCGCGCATACGCTTCACTCATGTCGATGAACCGCAAACCCAAGTTCGGATCTTCCGGCCCCACCAGCGGGTTTTGCCCTTGCAGATTGATGTGGTCTCTGATCGCCACCAGCCGCCCTTGTCCATACTCTGGATTGATGCCGCCTGCGGCGTTCGTCAGGATTGCCGCTCGCACTCCCATGCGCGAAAACACTCGCATCGGAAACACCACGCTGCGCACCGGATATCCTTCATAAAGATGCACGCGTCCCTGCATCACCACCACCGGACATTCGCCAATGTTGCCCATCACGAGCTGGCCTGCGTGTCCCACGGCGGTGGAGCGCGCAAAATGCGGGATATCGTTGTAGCTGATGCGGACCGCCTCCGTCATCTCGTCGGCAAATCCTCCCAGCCCCGACCCCAGCACAATGGCTACCGTCGGTTTGATCGGGCTCTTTGAGGAAATATGCTTAGCTGCAAATTCCGCCTGCGTAAAATCGTCACTGATGCTCATCGCTCGCGCAAATCCTTTCTAATCGCCAGCGCAGCTTGAGCGCGTGCGGAACTCAAATTGTAATGCTATAGTTCCCTCCATGTTAGTCTCTCGCTCGTGGAAAACTCTGCGCATCTGTCTGCTTACCGTTTTTATTGCGATCTATGCTCCCTCCGCATGGCCTCAAAAGAAGCTTGCGCACGCTGCGTCAGCGGAGCAAAAGACCGCGCGCTATTTTGAGTCGATTCGAAGCCAGCCGTTGCTCTTGCATGCATTCCTGCAGCAGATGCCCAAAGGCGGCGATCTTCACAACCATCTTTCCGGCGCAGTGTATGCGGAAAGCTTTGTTAAATTCGCTGCGGAAGACGGCTTGTGTGTTGATCGCGTTGCTCTTGCGCTCACGCAGCCTCCGTGCGATCCTTCCACCGGCAAGCCTCCTGCCAGCGCAGCCCTGCAGGACAGCACTCTGTACGGCCATCTGCTGGACGCGCTCTCCATGCGCCAGTTCGTCGCCGGCGCTGAATCCGGTCATGACCATTTCTTCGCCACCTTCGGCAAGTTCGGTTCCGCCACCAACGGTCACGTTGCGGAGATGCTGGCGGAAGTCAGGTCACGCGCCGCCGCAGGTCATCTGCAATATCTGGAAACAATGTTCAATCCCGATGGAGGCGCAGCAGCACGCCTTGGCGCGTCCTTGGGATGGAATGACGATCTCAGCAAACTGCGTGAACAGCTTTTGTCTGGCGGGCTCACCAAAATCGTGGCTGACGCCAGCAAATTTCTCGACGATACGGAGAAGAAAGAGCAGGAAGAGCTCCGTTGCGGCCAGCCCCAACCAGATCACGGCTGCAACGTGCAGGCCCGCTATCTGTATCAAGTGGCGCGCGGCCTGCCAAAGGAAATGGTCTTCGCCCAGATTCTTGCCGGCTTTGAGATGGCGTCAAAGGACCCGCGCGTTGTCGGCCTGAATCTGGTGATGCCTGAAGACGCGTACCTTCCAATCCATGACTTCAACCTGCACATGCGTATGCTGGATTTTCTTCACGGCCTCTATCCCAAAGTCCACATCACATTGCACGCCGGAGAGCTCACCCAAAATCTTGTTCCCCCGGAAGAACTGTTCCATGTCCGCGCGTCCATTGAACAGGGCCATGCTGAGCGCGTTGGCCACGGCGTGGACGTAATGCAGGAGCCCGACCCCGAAGCGCTCTTGCGCATGATGGCCCACGAAAATGTTCTGGTCGAAATTTGCCTCACTAGCAATGATGTGATTCTCAACGTCACTGGCGATCATCATCCGTTGCCCATGTATCTGAAGTTTGGCGTGCCCGTTGCGCTGGCCACGGACGATCCCGGCGTCTCCCGCAACGACATCACGCAGGAATTCCAGCGCGCTGCGGAGACCTTCCATCTGAAATATCGAGACCTGAAAAAGTTCGCTCGTGCCAGCCTGGAATACAGCTTCTTGCCCGGAGAGAGTCTTTGGAAGAGCAGAGGATCGTATGAAATGAAGAGCGCGTGCGCTGACGTTCAATCTATGAGCAACTCGCGCCCTGCCTGCGAGCAGTTGCTTAAGAACAACCCGAAAGCCGAGGCTGAACTCAAGCTGGAACTTACTTTGAATGAATTCGAGAATCACTTTACGCCACCGGCCAAAGCTCGTCGCTCTGGGAGCTCAGGCAAAAATTGAGTGCCTTTGCTTCTTGACAATCCAGCTACAATGGACGAGATTTTTTTCAACGCAATCCTAACTTCTGGCTTAAAGGGACCCAATGTCGCGATACGCGGGCTTGCTGGGCATCATCGTCTTTTTGTCGATCGCATATCTCTTCTCCACCAACCGCCGCGCCATCCGGCTGAAGACAGTCTTGTGGGGACTTGGCCTGCAATTCCTGTTTGCCTGGATCGTGATTCGCTTTACCTGGGGCCAGCGGACACTGCAAACAGCCGGAACTGCTGTCAATAAACTGCTGGCTTACGCTTTTAAAGGATCAACTTTTGTTTTTGGAAATCTAGGCTATCCTGCTGACCCCAATGCGCATTTGCCTTTTCTGGATCCGGGTTCGTCTCAGCTTGGGTTCATCTTCGCTTTCCAGGTGTTGCCGACGATTATTTTTATCTCTGCGTTTTTCGCGCTGCTGTATCACCTGGGCGTGATGCAGATCATCATCAAGGGAATGGCGTGGGTCATGAACCGCTTGATGGGCGTGAGCGGCGCGGAATCTCTAAATGTCGCTGCATCCATCTTTATGGGCCAGACAGAAGCGCCTCTCACCATCCGGCCTCTGCTTCCCGAATGCACAAAATCTGAATTAATGACCATCATGACGGCGGGCATGGCGCATGTTTCCGGCGGAATTATGGCGGCCTATATCGGTTACGGAATCAAAGCGGAAAACTTGCTGGCGGCCGTCATCATGACCGCGCCCGGCACCATCCTGATGGCCAAGATGCTAGTGCCGGAAACGGAGCATCCCAAGACCGCCGGCACGGTGGAAATCTCAAAAGAAGAAATGCATAAGGACGCAAACATTCTTGGCGCTATCGCTCGGGGCACCATCGATGGTGGACAGCTCGCGTTTAACGTCGCCATCATGCTCATTTCTTTTCTCGCACTCATCGCCATGGTCAACGGCATCATGGGCTGGACGCACAACCACTTCGCTTTTTTCCCCGCCAGCATTCAAAAGGTGCTTGGCGTCATTTTTGCTCCGGTCGCGTGGCTGATCGGTGTGCCGGGCAAAGACATCGGCGCGGTGGGCAGTCTTTTGGGCACGCGAACAGTCATCAATGAGCTCGTTGCTTATTCAGACCTCGGCGCAATGAAGGCCGCGCTCGATCCGCGCTCCGTTACCATTGCGACCTTTGCTCTGTGCGGCTTTGCCAACTTCAGTTCCATCGGCATTCAGATCGGCGGCATCGGTGCCTTAGCGCCGAACAAGCGTGACCAGCTTGCCAAGCTGGGTTTCCGCGCTATGATCGCCGGTACCATGGCAAATCTTATGTCAGCTTCGATTGTGGGCCTCTTGATGCGGAGCTGAGATTGTCCCGATGCTGCTTTGTGCGCCAGCGTTCATGGCTGCGATTACTTACACTACGGGGTGGAGCGGGCCTTTGTGCCGCGCATTCCTGCCTGTGTCCAATAAAACGTATGGGATCGCAGTCCGCCCTCGCCTGCGATAGATTTTCTTTTTGATTTTTCTAGCTAAGAGCTAACGGCTAAGAGTTAGGAGCTGGTTTTGGCTAATTGCCAGTTCCTAATTGCTAGCTGCTGCTCTTAACAATCTTCGCCCGCCGCTTAACTTTATTCGTTTCTTCAAAACGCTTCGCTATTTTGTTGCGTCCACCTTCGCCGCGCATTATAAAAGCTAACGGGCCACGCCGGTGCTACTAACACCGGACGCGGCCCTAACCACAAATCACCTTCTAGGAAAGGCAACCTATGGCTGACACTGATTCTAGCAGCGCACCAAAACTCCTCATCTACGATCTACTCCACCGTCTCAACGCATCATACGCCCGCGTTCATCGCAACATGGAAGCATTAGAACAGGTCGGAATTTTCGATCCGCTCATGATGCAGAAGCTTAACCGCCAGCATGAGAACCTTCGGGCAGGAGCAAATTACCATCTGCTCGGGGCCATGCGCCGCATTGAAGAACGCGACCGCGAGAAATTTTCTCAGCCACCCAATGAATGAACCCTCAAACCCCTAACCGGCCCGCCGCAAGGCGGGTTTGTCGCCTGGCGAAACGTCATCGATACGCTGGTTGTATAATTCTCGCGCTTGGCGATCACTTTTAACCATGTGGGGGATTATGCGCTTTAAAGCAATCGCTGCCTTAGGAATTCTGTCTTTGTTCGCGTCCGTCGTTCCAGCTTTCGGACAAGCCACAACCAAGATCGGCGTCATCACTTCTCTCACCGGCAGCCTGGCCGCTTTCGGAGAAGCGCACAAAAATGGCTATGCCATCGCGCTCGATGAGATCAATGCCAAGGGCGGAGTTCTGGGCAAAAAAATTGAGCTTGATTTTTATGACGACCAGAGCAAGCCCGATCAGGCTGTTCAAGGTGTTTCCAAGCTGATTGACCAAGACCAGGTTCCCGTGCTGCTCGGTTCTTATTCCAGTGAGAGCACCAAGGCCATTGTGCCTGCGGTCACACAGCGAGAGACGCCTCTTATCATTCCCACTGCCACTGCCGATAACGTCATGGACTCCAAGTCGCCCTGGATCTTCCGAGTCTGTGCCGGCGCCAATGATTATGCCAAAGCGACTATCGCATTCTTAAAGGCCAATGGCGCGCCCAAGAAAATGGCGATTGTCTATGAGAACACCAACTTCGGCCAGTCGAACATGAAGGCCATGACGGCTGCAGCCAAAGATGCAGGCATTGAGCTTGTCGCGGTCGAATCCTACGAGGCCAAATCGCCGGACTACAAGGCCGTTTTGCAGCGCGTGAAACAAGCGAATCCAGATGTGATCTACCTCTGTTCCTATCTTCTTGACGCCACCACCCTCATGCGTCAGGCCCGGGAAGTGGATTTGAATCCCAAGTATTACACTTCCGCCGGCACCGGATTTGCCGCCGCGGAATTTCCCACGGAAAAAGGCGCGGGCAAGAACGCCGAATACACCTTCTCTGTTTCTCAATGGCTGCCGGATGCAAAGTGGGCAGGCTCAAAGGAATTTGACGCCGAATATTTCAAGCGCTTCAAGTCCCACCCGGCTTATCATGCCATCCAGGCGTATGCTGCCTTGCGCGTTGCCGCTCAGGCCATGAACAATGCCAAGTCTCTGGATCCGGCTAAAATTCGCGACGCCATCAAGAACATCAACATGTCTTCAACTCCATTTGGTCCTATCAAGTTTGATAACGGACAAAACCAGCATCCCGTGCTGATCACGCAAGTGCAGAAAGGACAATATCGCGTGGTTTTCCCCGCCGACGCAGCGGAAACCAAGCCGATTATTCCCGCGCCGGTGTGGTCTAAAAGATAGAGCACGAGAATTCTTACGTAGAGACGTAGCATGCTACGTCTCCACTTCGGGTGCCGCATCCTTTCCGTGTTCTTTACGGAAAGGGTGGGAACAAAGGCTTCAGCCCCGAAAGACGAGGTCTCGAGAAATTTGGTTCGTTTCTTACAAGCCTGTGCTGATGGTCTGTTGACGGGAGCACTCTATGCCGTGATCGGAATGGGCCTGGCCCTGATTTTTGGCGTCATGCGCATTGTCAATTTTGCTCATGGCGCTTTTCTCATGGTGGGCATGTATGCCACCTATGTTCTCTTCGATTACTTCAAAATCAATCCCTACATCGGCTTCATTCCTGCAGGCATCGCGCTGTTTATCTTCGGCTATCTGGTCTACATGGCGCTGATCAGGCCGATTCGTGATCGCTCCCACTTCATGCAGATCCTCATGACAATGGGAATCGGACTGATCCTGACCGACGCCGCGCAGCTCGTCTTCAAAGCCGATTATCGCCAGACGAACATTGACCTCATCAACCGCAGCATTCATCTTGGGCCTTTTGGCGCTAATGCGGCTGAAGTTCTTTCGTTTGCCATCGCTGTTGCGTTTGTCATCGGCCTGCGTTCATTCGTAGTTCGCAGTCTCACCGGCCAGGCCTTGCGCGCCATCTCGCAGAATGCAGAGATCGCGCCACTCATGGGCATCAATCTTGTGCGCATTCAGGGCATCAGCTTTGCTTTGGGAACTGCGCTTGCCGGCATTGCGGGCGGTCTGCTGCTGCCTCGCCTCTATCTTTTTCCTGGCGTCGGCGAAGACTACACCACCAAAGCGTTTGTGATGGTCGTGCTCGGAGGCATGGGTTCCATTGAAGGCGCGGCCTTCGGCGGATTGGTGCTTGGCCTTTCAGAAAGCTTGACCAGCCTTTATTTCGGCAACCAGTGGGCCTTGATCGTCGATTTCGTTTTGTTTCTCCTGGTGCTCTCATTCAAGCCCGCGGGCATCTTTGGGAGGCAGCGCGCATGAGCCTTTTAAAGAGCTGGAAATTCTGGGTCTCTATTGTCGTTGTGCTGGTTTGGGGGCGCATGCCATGGTTTATCCATAACAACTATCAGCTTCAGGTGCTCTTCCGCATTACTCTGTTCGCCGCACTCGGACTTGCCTGGAACCTGGTCGGCGGTTACGCCGGACAGCTCTCGCTTGGCCATGTAGCCTTCTTTGGCGTAGGCGCTTATGGGCTTGCTATCTTTACTGAACTTGGGGTTCCCGTCTGGATCGCCGCCTTCCTCGCCGCCATTGTCTCCACCGCAGTCGCCGCTTTAATCGGCGCGATTTCCTTCCGGCTTCGCGGTCCTTATTTCGCTCTTGCCACCATCGCCTTTGCTGAAGTCTTGCGGCTTGCCGCCACCAATCTGAACGTAACCGGCGGAGCCATTGGCTTAACCATGCCCGCTCTCTTCGTCGGTAGGACGTTCTGGCGATCGTTTTATCTCGCCGCTGTAGCGTTGGCCGTAATGTCCTTCATAACCAATTATTGGGCCTCGCGCTCGCGCTTTGGCTATTACCTTATGGCCATCCGTGAAGATGAAGATACAGCCGCGGCGGTCGGAATTAACACAGCTCGCTGCAAACTATATGCGCTGCTGATAAGCGCGTTCCTTACCGCTCTGGCCGGCGCTCTTTACGGCAGCGCGTTCCAGTTCATTGTTCCAGACAGCATTCTTACCATTGATATTTCCATCCAGATTGCCATCATCACCATGCTGGGCGGCGCTGGAACGTTGCTCGGCCCGATTGTGGGCGCAGTGCTGCTGCTGACCGCCTCAGAAGCGTTCAAGAATGTCTTCCAGGAAAGCCATCTTCTCATCTATGGCATCTTGATCGTCGTGGTAGTGCTGTTCATGCCGGAGGGTATTGTCGGCGGACTAGAACATCTGTTCCGCAAACGGATCAAACCACCCAAAGACGTCAAGCCGCAACCGGTCATGGACGGAGCTGCGCAATGACGCCCATTCTGGAAATGGAAAACGTCACCAAGCGCTTTGGCGGTCTCAGGGCCGTGAAGAGCGTTACACTCTCGATGAACGAGGGCGAGATACTTTTTATCATCGGTCCCAATGGCGCGGGCAAGACTACGGTTTTTAATTTGATCAGCGGGTTCCTCCATCCCAATGAGGGCGTTATTCGCTTTCAAGGAAAAGACATTTCCAAGATGTCGCCGGACCGTGCCGCACGCCTGGGTATAGGCCGCACGTTCCAGATCGTAAAGCCCATACCCAGCCTGACCGTGCTGGAAAACGTGATGCTGGGCGCGTTCATGCATACCCGCAGTCTGGGCCATGCGGCCCAGGAAGCGGCAAAGATTCTCGACTTTCTCCAGATGTCGCACCTAAGCAAGTTTTCTGCCAAAGGTCTGCCTCTGGCTGCACTCAAGCGTCTTGAAATCGCACGCGCACTGGCGACTAAACCCAAGCTGATTCTTCTCGATGAAGTTGTCTCAGGACTCACCACCAGCGAAGCGCTGGCATTGGCGGAACTGGTCAAGCGTCTCCCTGAATGGGGCGTGAGCGTAGTGGGCGGCGTGGAACACGTGATGCAGGTAGTCATGAAGATCGCCCATCGCGTGATCGTTCTCGATTATGGAGCCAAAATCGCTGAAGGCGTGCCTGCTCAGGTGGTAAAGCTGCCTGAAGTCATCGAAGCTTATCTCGGACCTAAATACAAGGAGCTGACCCAGTGAACGCGCCCACCAGTTCGCTCGATCCCATGGCAGGCGCGCCCTTGCTGGAAGTCGGCAACGTGACGGCGTTCTACGGCGATCTACAGGCGCTCTTTGATATCTCGCTTCAGGTGAATGCCGGTGAAATTGTCACTCTCATCGGCGCGAACGGAGCAGGGAAGACCACGATCCTGCGCGTGATTTCTGGGATGAAGCCGCCCGCCAGCGGCTCCGTGCGTTTTGCGGGCAAGGATGTCTCACGCGTTCCCGCGCACGATATGGTATCGCGAGGCATAAGCCACGTGCCTGAAGGCCGCCAGGTCTTTCCCTTCATGACGGTGAAAGAAAATCTTTCGCTCGGGGCTTATACTCCGCGAGCGCGCGCCAATGTAAAACAACTGATGGCGGAACAGCTCGCGCTTTTTCCTCGGCTGGAGGAACGGCTCAACCAATTGGCCGGAACGCTTTCCGGCGGCGAGCAGCAGATGGTGGCGATTGCGCGTGGACTCATGGCCCAGCCCAAGCTTCTTCTTCTCGACGAACCTTCCCTTGGTCTGGCCCCCAAGATCGTTGAAGAAGTTTTTGAGAAAATTCAGGAAGTCCGCGGCACCGGCATCACCATGTTGATCGTGGAGCAGAACGTAGTCAGCGCCCTGAGCATCTCTGATCGCGGTTACGTGGTGCAAAATGGTTCCGTGCTGCTGGCAGACGAGGCAAAAAATCTTCTCAGCAATGCAATGGTTCGCGCAGCTTATCTGGGCCTTTAAAGTCGAAAGTCCAGGCCATTTACTTCATCTGTTCTTTCAGCTTTGCCCAAGCTTGTTTCATCTCTTCCTGCAAGTGCTTCATCAACTGCTCTGCCGTGGTTTCCCGCAACATCCCAAGTCCCTGGCCTGCCCATAAAGAAAGAAGCCCAGCTTGCTTTGCCGCCGCAGCCGCCCGCCGCATCGGCTGTGTAAACGCATTCTGCCACGGATAGGGCAGGTGTTCCACGCCCGCCGCATTCCATTTTTTAATGAACTCATTACTCAGGCCGCGGGCCATGCGTCCGGAAAACGCGCGCGTCAGCGTCGTCGCGGCTTTCCCGCCATGCAGCAGTGCCTCACGGTAAGCACCGTTCGTCCCCGCCTCTTTGCACGCCAGGAATGCCGTTCCCATCTGTACCGCGCTTGCGCCCAGCGCCAATGCCGCCATCAGACCGCGCCCGTCCATAATGCCGCCGGATGCAATCACCGGAACACGCACCGCATCCACCACCTGTGGAACCAGCGCCACTGTGCCTACCAGCGCTTCTTCAGCCGGTACCGCAAACGTGCCGCGATGCGCGCCCGCTTCGCTGCCTTGCGCGATCACCGCATCTACACCTGCTTTTTCTAGCTGTCTGGCTTCTTCCACGGTTGTGGCCGTGCCCATCAGATACGTCCCCTGCGATTTGAGCCGATCGCTGGCCTTCTGCGATAACAACCCAAAGGTGAAGCTCACAATAGGCGGAGCCGCTTTTGCCACTGCTTCCAATTGTTCATCAAAATTTTCGATTGGCTTTTGCGGAAGCTCAGGCGCTTTCAAGCCAAGCCGCTCATGATAAGGCCGCAGAAAATCGGCTACAGCCTTAACGCCATCATTAAGCGGCAACTGCGCCTGCGCCGAAAACAAATTCACGGCAAACGGCTTTGTCGTGAGCTTTCGGATCGCGGCAATGTCCTGCTCAATGCGCTCGGCGTTGGAGTAGGCCGCTGCCAGCGACCCGAGTCCGCCTGCGTTTGAAACTGCTGCTACAAGTTCTGGTGTCGACGGTCCACCGCCCATCGGCGCCAGCACCACAGGAATGCTAAGCCCATACTTGCGACAAAAATCATTCATACAACTTGGGTTCCACGATCAGCACTTGTGCCCTTAACCAATCGCCTTGAATTGCTCGTCGATTTCTACCTGAAGTCCCGCGACCAGCCGGTTGTTGGAATTCGCCAGCCCTACGACCGCCAGCATCTCATTGAACATCGCTTCGGTCATGCCTTTCTTGCGTGCCGACGCAGTGTGCGCTGCGATGCAGTAATCGCACTGGTTGCTCACGCTTACGGCAACATAGAGAAGTTCTTTCACCAGCGGATCAAGCGCTCCCGCCGCCATGATGCTTTTGGTGTCTTCCCATGTACGCTTCAGCCGGACAGGATCGTGTGCGAGCGCTTTCCAGAAGTTCGTGACTTTATCGATCTTGCGCGTGGCCTTGATGTCGTCATACACGGCGCGAACTTCCGCGCTGGCTTGTTCATATTCGATGAATCCAAGGGTCGACATGGTTCTCCTAAATTCAAAATCCCGCCGCGGAGACGTAGCATCGCTCCGTCTCCCTCTTACGGCACTAACAAAATCTTGCCCGTTGTCTTGCGGCCTTCCAGATCGCGATGCGCCTGCTGCACCTCTTCCAGCTTGTAGACATGGCCGATCCGCAGCTTCAACTTGCCTGCAATGATCATATTGAAGATGTCAGTGGACCGGTGTTCCAGTTCATTGCGCGTTGCAATGTAATGGACCAGGCTGGGCCGCGTGAGAAACAGCGAGCCCTTTTGCGAGAGCGCAATGGGATCAAACGGCGGAACAGCGCCGCTGGCGCCTCCAAAAAGTACCATGTAACCGCGCGGACGGAGTACATTCAGCCCTTTTTCAAACGTGCTCTTGCCCACGCCGTCATATACCACGTGCACACCTTTGTTCTCGGTCAGGCGTTTGGTTTCAGCTTCAAAATCCTGCTGCGTATAAACGATCACATCTTCTGCGCCGGCTTCTCGCGCAAGTTTGGCTTTCTCCTCGGTGCCCACCGTCCCAATGGCACGCGCGCCAATGTTCCTGGCCATCTGCACCAGCAACAACCCTACACCGCCGGCGGCAGCGTGGATCAGTGCCGTCTCACCTTTCTTCAAGGGATACGTGCTGTTCACCAGATAGTGTGCAGTCATCCCTTGCAGCATGGCTGCTGCAGCTTGCTGGTCAGTGATTCCATTCGGCACGCGCACCAGCCGGTCCGCAGGCACGGACGCATACTCAGCGTAAGCGCCAATCACGCCGGTATATGCCACACGGTCTCCCGGCTTGACGGTTGTTACCTGGCTGCCAACGTCACTTACAGTTCCGGCTGCTTCCTGTCCATCGACAAATGGCAGCGGCGCGGGATAACGCCCCTCACGAAAGTAAACGTCAATAAAATTCACGCCGATGGCCGCGATCTTCACCACGGCCTCATTTGCTTTTGGCTTCGGAATCGGCAGATCGACCAGTGTTAGGGCTTCTGGTCCTCCTGTTTTCTGTATTTGAATCGCTTTCATAGATACCTGGCTGCGCCGTACTAGAGTGCGGTCGCTGAAAGTTGAATTAATTGCGCAGAAATCGCAGGGCCCTGATGTTACTTCAGAAGCTGAACGATTCTTCTTCTGCGATCATGATGACGGGAGGACCGCCGGAAGAAATCTTCATTGCATGGCCAATCGTCTGTTGGCCGCCTTCTGAAGCGGCGCAAGCTTGCAATGCTTCCATGGAAGGGAAATGGACTTCAGCGATGCGATAGAACGGGGCGGTCCCTTGCGGCGATCCGGTCACCTTGGTTGCAACAAGCTTGGTTTTGCCTTTCAGCTTTTCCACCGCCATCGGCACATGTTCTGTCTGGTACACCTTTTCAAACGCATCAACATCTTTGGGACGAGGGTACATCACCACCAACTTTACTCCAGCCATGAGATCTCCTTTAAAGAAGTGCGTTTAACAGCGTCACAGGAATTGTAATTGCAGGAACGTGTTTTGTGCGCGGTCATAAAAAATACCAAGGGGAAGTAGCAGCCGTATCGCTTAAGAAAAGCTTTCTTCTGGATTCAGATTTCCGCTAAACTGCTCACTGAAGCAGGGCTGATTCGCATGCCGCAGATACCCAACCTCATCAACCTGGCCATCCCCGGCTTTGTCGCGCTTTTGCTGCTGGAGGTGGTGCTTGACGCTGTCATGCGGCGTGATCTTTACCGGTTCAAGGACACTGCCGCCAGCCTGGCTATGGGCACCGGAAGCGTACTTCTTGGCGCGGCCAGCAAAGCGCTGGCATTTGCAGCCTACACCGCAGTCCATCGCTTCGCTATTTTCAATATCGGATATCAATGGTGGGCGTGGGCCATTTTATTTTTTGCTGAAGACCTCACCTACTACTGGTTTCATCGAACCAGCCATGAGTGCCGGCTGTTCTGGGCGTCGCACGTGGTCCATCATTCATCGCAGCATTACAACCTGGGCACAGCCTTGCGCCAGACCTGGACCGGCTTCTTCATGTCGTTCATCTTCTGGCTGTGGCTGCCGCTGATTGGCTTTGCGCCCATTATGGTGCTCACCATGCAGTCCATAAGCTTGCTCTACCAGTTCTGGATTCATACCGAACTTGTGCGCCGCATGGGGCCGCTGGAGTGGGTGATGAATACGCCGTCACACCACCGCGTCCATCACGGATCGAACCACCGTTATCTCGATCGCAACCACGCCGGCGTGCTCATCATCTGGGACCGTCTTTTTGGCACGTTTGAGCCCGAAGGCGAAAAAGTGATTTACGGCCTGACGAAGAATATCAACAGCTATAACCCGCTGCGCATCGCCTTCCATGAGTGGATCGACATCTGGAATGACGTACGGCGTGCGGACACGTGGCGGTTGAAGTTGCGTTATCTTCTGGGAAGGCCCGGATGGAAAGAGGAAGAACGAGTTAACAGCTTGGCAGCAACCTTCGACCGCTAAAATTCTGACAGCCCGGCGCGGCGCCTCACTGTTTTTCCTTGAGAGGCAAGACGGAGCGGGTTAGAGTAGATGATCTCTCGCTCAGACTCTTATTGCGCCAAAGCTGCTGCCGGAGGATGTGAGTACACGTTATCAAACTGGCTTTCGATGTCGTCTGGATTTTTTAGAGACGAGGCAGCCTCACTCAATTGCCGCTCAAATTCCTGGATGATTGACTGCGACCATTCGTCAGACCATAAGTTCCTGCGGCGCAGATACTGCTCCATGAATAAAAGCGGGTCCTGCGCCAGATATTGTGAGGACGCTGGCTCACCCTTCTTTATCGTTGCCGTGCTGCTGCGCGCGGTCAGGCATTCGATCACTGCCGGACCATGGCCTTCGCGCGCGCGGCGTATGGCCTCTTGCGCCACGCGAAATACTCCTACAACGTCGCAGCCATCCACGGGAATTCGTGGGTAAAACGTTGGGTCAGCTCCGATATAAGGTCCTGACGCAATCTGGTTAGGCAATTCCAGCGGTGAATCAAGACTGCTCTCAACCAGGCACACCAGCGGCAGCTTTTGTGTGGCGGACGTAGCCATTGCCGCGGAATCAAAACGAAGCGACTCTGCATCTTGCGTACAAAACATCAGTACTACGGCGTTCTTGCCTTTCATGTCAGCCGCCAGGTTCAAAACCGTCTCAACGGTGAGAGCTGTTGTGCCGTTGTTGTCCTGTCTTGATGCAATCGCCTTACCCGAGCCATTGCTTTGGTGTGCTTTGTTGCGCGCAAGAATGCAATGCAACGGCGTTCCTTTTACCAGGCTGGCGACAAAACTGTCCTGCTCTAACGCAACGCAGTCTTTGGAAAGAAGATGCGCGCCAGCGCCGACCAGGGCGGCTTCAAAACCAAGAACGGAATTATTCACGATGCGCTCGTTTTGCATCCGTTCCGCCAGCATCCGGCACTTCACCATGGTGGCGTATAGCTCTTTCAGCTTTTCAGCATTCAGAACCGGCGGGATTTCAGCGGTTTTTTGTTTTTTCGCGACGGTCTTTTTCGCAGAAGGTTTACGTAAGGACTGGGACTTTGCCCTGGAGCTTTTGCCTCTTTGCTTTCTGGCGATGGCGACGGATTTATTTTTCTTTTTGCGCGGCATGGGTAAGCGAGAACCATTCTACCGCATGCGAACTTTATCTTTCGTTGAAATGATTCCCTTATCACCGTCGCGCAAATTTGTTTCCAATAATTCCTACCTCTTTTCAACAATTCGGTGAAAAAGAATGTGGAAAACGGCAATGAACGATTGCACAATGTAGCAAAGCTGCGTGTTTTGACGCTTTGCACATGGAAAGGTGCGCGCTTTCGCGCACGTAAAAAAAATAAAGACCAGTGTGACAAAAATTGTTATGCAGAGCTTTTCTTGAACGTTTCTTTCTGCAATCTATTGCATTGCAACCGTTGAAGCTGTACTATCAGCCACCAACGATCACGCAAAAGTTTTCTGAAACTTACTCCCAGTGCAAAGCACCGCCGTTCAGGCTGAAGTGTAGGCCAACTCAACTTTCTCCACATACAATTGCTGTGATGAAAGTTCGCATTGACAAGCTTCTGGTGGAGCGCGGTCTCGTTCCTTCGCGCGAGCGCGCACAGGCCATGGTGCTTTCCGGTCGCGTGCTGGTCAACGAACAGAAAATTGAGAAGGCCGGCGTCAGCGTCGATCCTGAAGCTGCAATACGACTCTTGGGCGACGACCTGAAGTACGTTGGCCGCGGCGGGCTAAAACTTGAAGCGGCGCTGCGCGATTGGAAAATTGATCTCACCGGCCGCACATGCATGGATGTAGGCGCGTCCACCGGAGGCTTTACCGATTGCATGCTGCAGCACGGCGCGGCTGTGGTGATTGCTGTCGATACTGGTTACGGCCAGATCCATGCGCGGTTACGTTCTGATTCGCGAGTGAAGCTGCTGGAGAAGACCAATGCTCGTTATCTCACAAAAGAAGATATAGCGCGGGCCGGCGCGGGTGCCGCCATCAACTTCATTGCCATCGACGTTTCCTTCATCTCTGTTACACTCGTTCTCCCTGCGGTGCTCGCGGCGACCCAGGCCCCGACGGCATCTTCGCGCCGCGAGGCCGTTATCCTGATCAAGCCGCAATTTGAAGTTGGGCGCGAGCGGGTCGGTAAAGGTGGGATCGTGAAGGACGAAGCTGCCCAGCAGGACGCGGTGCAGAAAGTCCAGCAAAAAGTGGAAGAGCTGGGCGGCAAGAACATAGAATTGATGGAATCCCCCATTCGAGGCATGGAAGGGAACCGGGAATTTCTGTTGCATGCAGATTTCTAATTAAGCCTTCTGATGAACAAAGCTGTCTGATGAAGAAAGCATCCATTATCTCCAAGCAGGGCAAGCCGGAACTGGGCAAGGTTGTTGTCCAGGTGGCAGGCTGGCTTCGCGATCACGGTTACGCGATCACCGCTGACGCGTCAACCCGCGAATTCTGCCCTGACTGCGAACCGGCGGAGCGCGAAGACCTGGCGCGTGTTGCCCCTGATTTTGTGATCGTTCTGGGAGGCGATGGCACATTGCTTTCGACGGCACGGTGCGTCGCGCAAGCTGATATTCCCATCCTTGGAGTTAACCTGGGATCGCTTGGCTTTCTCACTGAAATTCGGCGAGAAGAGATTGAGCAGGCGCTGGAGGAAGTTGACGCTGCCCGCGATTATGAATTGAGCCTGCGCACCATGCTGCACTGCGAAGTTATGCGAGACGGAAAATGTGTTGCTACACATGAGGCGCTCAATGAAGTTGTGATGAACCAGAGCGCAGTGGCACGCATTACGGATTTTGAGGTCCGCGTAAACGGCCATTTTGTCGCAAATTACAGAGCTGACGGATTAATCATCTCCACGCCGACAGGATCAACCGCATATTCACTGGCCGCCGGCGGGCCCATTCTTTCTCCCGAACTTCGCGGTTTCGTGATAACTCCCGTGGCTTCTCATGCGCTTACGAATCGGCCCCTGGTAGTGAAAGATACGGCGATCATCGAGGCCAGAATTCTTGTGACTCGAGAACAGGCGTTCTTGACGGTGGATGGACAAGTAGGAACCCCGCTGGGGGATGATGACGTGGTGGTCTGCAAAAAGTCAGAATATAACGTGAAACTCTTTAAATTCGCGGGGCGCTCATTCTTTGACGTCCTGCGAACCAAGCTTAAATGGGGAGAAAGATAGCGGAATGAGGCGGGCTTTCACAATGACCGTGCGTCTATGGGCAGTAGTATTGCTCGCCCTGGTACTTGCCAACTTTGCGCCCGCACAGACCAAACCTTCAGCGGACCTGATTGTTACCAACGCAAAAATCTGGACAGTCGACAAAACCCGCCCGCACGCTGAAGCTTTGGCCGTCCTCGACGAGCGTATTGTCGCCGTAGGCACCGCCGCGGAGGTTGACGCATGGCACGGTCCACAAACAAAAGTGCTGGATGCGCAAGGCAAGCTGCTGCTGCCCGGCTTTAATGACGCGCATGTGCATTTTGTGGATGGCGGAGACCATCTTTCGGCCGTCCAACTGAAAGACGCTGCTTCACCGGAAGAATTTGCGCGCAAGATTGCCGAGCGCGTAAAGACAACGGCAAAAGGCGAATGGATCGTCGGCGGTGATTGGGACGAGCAGAAATGGTCTCCTGCGAATCTTCCCACCAAGGAACTGATTGATCCATCGACTCCGGACACGCCTGTATGGGTGAATCGCTATGACGGGCATGAGTCACTGGCAAACTCGGTCACGTTACGACTGGCAAACATTACGTCGAAGACCGCCGACCCTGCCGGAGGCCAGATTGTCCGCGATGCGCAGGGCAATCCCACCGGAGTGCTAAGAGATTCAGCGCAGGAGCTGGTGAACAAAGTCATGCCGCCAATGACCGCAGCGCACCGCATGCGGGCGATTCATCAGGCCTTGGACCACGCGGCTTCTCTCGGCGTGACGAGCGTTCAGGATATGAATCCGTCCTATGACGACGTGAAGGCCTATGCCGAACTTCAAGAGCAGGACGCGCTTACTGTCCGAATCTATGCTGCACCGATGGAAACAGGCTGGAAAGATCAAGCCAAGCTCGGAATCAGACGGGCCTTTGGCACACCATTCCTCCGTATGGGAGCGGTGAAAGGCTACGCTGATGGATCACTGGGATCTGAAACAGCTTATTTTTTTGACGCATACACAGATGCGCCGAACTCGCACGGGCTCTTGAGCGACGAGATGCATCCTGTGTCCGCCATGCAGCAGCGCCTTCGCGGTGCGGACGCAGCGGGCCTTCAGCTCTGCATTCATGCCATTGGCGATCGCGCGATCTCCATGACGCTTGACATGTTTACGCAAATCGAAAAGACCAATGGCAAGCGCGATCGGCGCTGGCGCATCGAGCACTCACAGCACATGGCGGCAAAAGATTTTGTGCGCTATGCGCGGCTGGGCGTGATTGCATCCGTTCAGCCTTATCACGCAATCGATGACGGCCGTTGGGCGGAGACTCGCATCGGCCCCGACCGCATCAAGCGCACATACGCTTTTCGCACGTTTCTGGATAACGGCGTGCGACTGGCTTTCGGCACAGATTGGTCGGTGGCACCGTTGAGCCCGATGCTGAGCATCTATGCCGCCGTCACACGCGCCACGCTGGACGGCAAAAATCCGAACGGCTGGGTGCCGGAACAAAAGCTGAACGTGACTGAAGCTATTGAGGCCTACACCATGGGCTCAGCCTATGCGGAATTTCAGGAAAAAGAAAAAGGGTCGATCACCCCGGGCAAGCTGGCTGACTTTGTGATTCTTTCCGATGACATTTTCAAGATCCCACCGGCCGCCATCAAGAACGTGAAAGTGGAAGCGACCTACCTGGGCGGCAAGCTCGTTTATGGCGGATTGGAGTAGACTTCTAAATCCCAAGCGAAGTTTGGGATTCCCGTTTTGGTACTCAACCAAAATGATGAGGGAGGTCTGTCGTGGACAATATTCGCCCAGCGGAAATGTTGACAGAAATGCTGAACGTGGCCTTCAAAAAAGCCACACTTTCGATTCGCGACATGCTGCTGCGTGGTTTTCTGGCGGGAGCATTTCTTGGCTTCGCGACCTCGCTCGCGATGGTAGTTACAGCGCAAGGCTTGCCGCCGATTGTCGGCGCGGTTTTATTTCCGGTGGGTTTCGTAATGCTGGTGCTGCTGGGGCTTGAGCTTGCGACGGGAAATTTTGCGTTGCTTCCACCGGCGCTTCTGGCCGGCCAGGTAAGCGGTAGACAATTGTTGCGCAATTGGTTTTGGGTGTATGCGGGCAATCTGGCTGGGAGCATGTTCTATGCCCTTCTGTTTTACCTGGCGATCACCAATTGCGGCACCAACAATGGCGGCGCGCTTGGCGATCTGGTCCGACAAACGGCGCAAAAGAAAACTTTGGGATACATGGCGGCGGGTCCAAGCGGCTGGGCAACTGCATTCATCAAAGCCATTCTTTGCAACTGGATGGTTACCATAGGTACGCTGCTGGCACTGATCTCCCGTTCCACAATCGGCAAGATCGCGGCAATGTGGTTGCCGATTGTGACCTTTTTCGCCCAGGGTTATGAGCATTCCATCGTGAATATGTTTCTCATTCCAGCGGGAAAGTTTCTGGGTGCGCCGGTCTCTACCGCCAACTGGTGGTTGTGGAACCAGATCCCCGTCACTCTGGGAAATATCCTCTCAGGAGCGCTTTTCACAGGGCTGGCGATATACATCACCTATTCAGATCGCGGGACGGCCCCGGACTCTGAGATTGCGCTTACCTCCCGAGCCAAGCACGAAGAAGCCAGAGCGGTCACGAATCGCTGACGATCCATCCAGCGGTCGACGCCTGGCAGTCGCGAACGCCCGACAGGGCTACCTTGGGGATAGGTTGTATCTAGATGTCTGCAAGTTGGGATAATCGGGGTAAGAGAGGAGAGAAAACAGTAAGAAGCCCCGAGTTTGTGGTTGACCCATTCACCTCGCCCAGCGGTTCGCTATAGACCCTTGCCGACCAGCCTTCTCTGTCTTAGTTTCTTGCGAAACCCACAAAGTGCGATCTTTAATCAGCTTACGCTGAAGCTTGGGCTCCGGGCTTACCGCCAACCGGGTAAATCGGTCAACACCTCAGGGCTTCTATCTTTGCCTTTAAACATTTCACGTTCTCCTCAACCAGCAGTTCGCTGAATAGACCCTTACCGGCCTTCCGCTGCTTTACAGCTTGCGCTGTTGCGGGGTGACCTTGCTTGGGACCCGGACTCGCCGCCAACCGGGAAAACTTTGTAATGTCAAAGAACAATTGTGAATTTACGCGGTCTGTAATTTAAGTCAAACAGATTTTCGCATTTATAACTCAAACAGAATCAGGAGCTTGCGGCGCTTCCACAGAGGTGTTAACAGGAATCGGTGCAGCCGGTTACTAAAGTCCAATATCCATGCGGGTGCAGCGCGATTTTTGTGATTTTTGCGAATGTGAAAATGTAAGGAAAAATCAGTGTTGATGCGGGGAAGAGAAGCAGCTGGCAATTAGCAATTGGCAATCAGCCTTTGACTTGTGGCGATGAGTGAATTTCGCCAAGATTCAAGTTCTATCGAATCCGGCGCCTGATCGTTTTGTAATCGACGATTGCTTTTCACTCTTTAGGTTTTTATCCGCGATGATCCGCGTAAATCCGTGGTTAAGGTTTGGCTAATTGCCAGTTGCTAATTGCTAGCTGCTCCTATCACGCCGCTCCTGCCTTGCCGGTCCAATCGTCCAGCAATTCAACTTCTCCGCCGGGATTTCGAATTTCCCGCGCCGGATGAAAATTGATGCGGTCATCGCGCCTGAAGTAGGGGCAGATCAGGCTCCATGTATCAAAGCCGCTGCCAGAGACGGTGATGAGGATGGCTTCAGTCGGCGCTTCAGCTAAATGACCCCAGCCTTCACCCTGCAACTGGGCAGGAGAGCCCGCGGCGTCATCTGGAAATACGTCATTCACGGTGATGATGGCGCTGGCATTCTTCTGCTGCGCGACATCCATCATCTCAGAATAAATTTCGTCGCGCTCTTCTTCCGTCTCAAACTCAATATCGAAGATAAGGTTCTCGTCGGGCGTAATGACGATGGCCGTGGGATTGAGGTAGCCTTCGGTCTTGAGCGAGTTCTGGGCTTCATGAAGAAATTCATAAGCCAGGGCCTTGAGATCGGTCATAAGCAGGCGGCCTCCTGTTGCAATAAGTCTTTAATGGCTTCACGGCGGCGGATGAGGCGAGCCCGGGTGCCGTCGACCAGAACTTCAGCCGCGCGTGGACGGGAATTATAGTTCGAAGCCAGTGACATGCCGTAAGCGCCGGCATCGAGCACGCACAAGTTTTCACCCTGTGCGACAGCCGGCAGCATCGCGTCGCGGGCCAGAAAGTCACCGCTCTCGCAGACGGGCCCGGCGATATCCGATTGCACGCGTTCGATTCGACCTTTGACCAGATTCACCGGCGTGATCTCATGCCTGGCCTGGTATAGCGACGGGCGAATCAGGTCGTTCATGGCCGCATCTACAATGGTGAAACGCTTGTTGCCATTGCGCTTCAGATAGAGCACACGCGTGATCAGTGCACCGGCAGGCGCGATGATGGAGCGGCCGGGTTCCAGCAGCAAATGTGGAACGGGTTTCTTCATTCTCAGCAATGGCTCTGTAATGGCTTCCTCATAGCGATGGGCGAGGTCGTTAAATTCTACGGGAGCAGAGCTGTTGTATGAGATGCCAAGACCGCCTCCCGCGTCAATGAAACGGATTTTATGGCCGTCGGCTATAAGTTCCAGCGCCAGATCCACGGCTCGCTCCATGGCCAGATGAAAGGGCGTAACGTCACTAATCTGCGAGCCAATATGGAGGCTCACACCGGCCACGCGCAGATATTTGTGTTGCGCGGCACGGCGGGAGAGCTCGCGCGCGCTGCTGATGGGCACGCCAAATTTGTGTTCGCGCAGACCAGTCGAGATATAAGGATGCGTTTCCGCCGGTACGTCAGGATTCACGCGCAAAGAGATATCCGCGACTTTGCGTATCTCGGCGGCACAGGCAGCCAGAAGCTCCAGTTCACCTTCACTCTCAACATTAAACAGAAGAATGCCGCTGCGCAGCGCAAGACGCAGTTCGTCGGCGATCTTGCCAACGCCGGAGAACACCACTTTGCTGAGCGACTTTTTATGTGCGCGCCGAACCCGCTCCAACTCACCGCCGGAAACAATGTCAAAGCCCGCTCCCATCCCCGCCAGCAGGCGCAGGATGCTCAGGTTTGAATTGGCCTTTACCGAGTAGCACAGAGTGTGTTTAACGTGGTGGAATGCCCCTTCCAGCACGCGATATCGCTCACGGATGGCGGTGGCGGAATAAAGGTACAAAGGCGTTCCAAACTTTTTCGCGAGCTTGTTGATAGCCAGGCCGTCGCAATGCAGCTCGTCGTTTTTGTATGTGAATCCCGGGGGGCGCGTAAACATGAGGAAAGGATTCTAGCAGGGTTTCCGAAGTCCCGAGCAAAGCGAGGGATCCCTATAATCTAAAACGCTTCTTCAGGATTATGAATTCGCTTTGATGATCTTATAAATATTATAGTGACGATAGGGCCCCCTCGCTCCGCTCGGGGTGTGAAAAAATACCGCCCGACGCATTCAAGCATCGGGCGGCCCACTCGCAGCCTGGACGGCAACTAATTTCTGCCTGGCGCCTGGCTGGTTTTGGTGGAAACCGGCTCGGGCTTCATCGCGCTTGTACTGTCCGCGGATGAATCACCGGCCTGTGTGACGGTAGCTGTTTGTTTATCGAAATAGTCGAGCAAAGTCTTCACATCGACCGGAGTCAAATGCAGGTTCGGCATCTTGACCTTGTTGTATTTTTTGAATAGGGCCATGGCGATAGGATCTTTTGCGGCCAGCGCTTTGTCTGGCGCAAGGATGTATCTGGTGACCCAGTCGCGACCGTGAGCTGTGGTGACGCCGAGCAGGTCCGGACCGACGCCATCGCCACCGCCGATGGTGTGGCAGGCTGCGCAGCGCGTGCGGAACATTGATGGCCCTCCACCGCCAACAGATTCGTCAATTTTCGGCACGTTCTCATAGCTATTACTGGCCTTGCGGTATCCGGCCGTAAGCCAATTGCCGACGATGGTTGCAATGAAACGCGGATCATCAAATGAGCTGTCCTGCATCCATTGACCCTGCGGTTCATTGCCCAGGGTCAGACTGCTCGTGTGGCCTGTAAGGGGATCTTCGTCCAAGCGTCCGGCCATGCCGATCTTTTTGCGCACGGTATCGATATCTTCCTTCTTACCGGTCAGGAAGTACCAGCCAGGGCCAGTATGAAATTTCTTTGCATAGGCCTTTAAGACGGAGGGGGTGTCATGCTTGGAGTCAACTGTAATGGAATAGAAAAAGATGTCTTTGCCCATGCGGTCGCCGAGCAATTTATAAACCTGGGCAAGCTTGGCGGTTTCAAGCGGGCAGGTTTCCCCGCATTCGGTGTAAATAAAGTTGATCAGGACGATTTTGCCTTTCAGCATATCGTCATAAAAGTGGATGGTTTTGCCATCCTGTGTGATGAGCGGCACGTTGGGGAAATAGTTCGCGCCCCAATAGGAGTTGTCAGCAGCAGCCGGCGTTACGCCGACCGTCAAGTAGAAAGCAGCACACAGCATAAATGCAGCTGTTGCCGCAAGGATGGCCCAACCATTCCGTCGCATGGTGTCTGGTCCCTTCGGTTCCCAAATAATCATGTTTTTAAAAGTAGCGGGGCGCCCCGGAAGGACGGCCCGCCACTTGTGCCCTCTTCAGTTATTTACCTTTGCCGCTGCCGCCGCTGGAGCCTTTGCCGGAACCACTCCCGCCGCCGCTGGAGCCTTTGCCGGAACCACTCCCGCCGCCGCTGCTGGATTTACCTTTGCCAGAGCCGCCGCCGGAGGTGCCATTATCCAGCCCGCCACCACCATTGCCACCCTTGCCAGAGCCGGAACCGCCGCCTGAGCCAGAAGTGCTCTTGTTCGAGACGTTGGTTGGTGTTGGATTGAACGCTGTCGGCAGCGTGGTTGATGCAATGTAGCCCACACCCTGTGGAGTCGGGATCGGCATCGGCATCGGTACCAGGCCGCGATCCAGTTCCCAACGAATCAGCATGGCGTGATCTTCATGCACGGTGTTGTGGCAGTGCTCCATGAACATTCCAAAGAACTCGCGGAACTGCATGGTGAGAGTTACGCTTCCACCCGGACGCAGGCGATACACGTCTTTGCGGCCTTTTTCCCACGCGGGCACATTGGCTGCGCTGCCGTTGCGGGCAAGAATCTGGCCTTCTTCAAAGTGAATGTGAACTGGATGATCCCAGCCAGCGCCGGCATTTTTCAGGGTCCAGATTTCACGCGTGCCCGGTGTGGGCGCCGCGGAGACCCGGCCATAGTCGGCTTGCAGCATGGTGCCACCGTCTGTCTTAACGCCCCACGGGTCTTTGTCCGTCGGATCCGTAAGGCTCTTGGCGCCGCTGCCAAACTCAAACGTCCGCTCGCGAACCACGGGAATGTTCGAGAGATCAGGGTTGGGGATCATTTGCGCAGGAATCTGGCTCAGATCAGGCTTGGCCGGATTTGCCGTGATGCGGAATTCCAGGAATTTACCAACGCAAGGATCGGACGACTTGCCCGCTAGCGCGTCAGCCAGTGAGCGATCAGCTGAGGGCTTCTTGCCATCTTGATGCTCGCAGAGGTTCACCATCCAGACTTTGTCGCCAAGGTTGTAGCGGGAGAAGTCAATGATGATGTCATAGCGTTCGGCGATTCCTTGTTCGTCGAGCTGAGTCAGCGTAACCGGTTGAGGCATCAGGTTGCCGTCGTTGGCAATCTGGACCATCGGAGACGCGTCGCTCAATGACAGCTTGAAGAAGCGAGAGACGCTGGCGTTCAGAATGCGGAAGCGATATTTGCGGCGCTCCACTTCAAAGAACGGTTTGTAGCACAGGTTCACGGTCATCACGTCGCCGATAAATCCATCGAGCTGGAAGATATCGAAGAAGAGCTGTCCGTTTGCGTCCCATGCCTTGTCAGCCAGCATGATATTGATGTCGTAATCCAGGTTGCCCCATGACTTTGAGGAGCCGCTGGGCAGCCGCAGGTTTACGCCGTCATTCAGTTCTTCGTTGCCGCGATCCAGGGCGCTGTAAATGTTGAACATGGCAGCGTTGCCCTTGTACACGTTCTGCGAAGTGAAGCTGAACATGTGATCGTGGAACCAGTGAGTTGACATGGTTTCATGCCAGTCGCCGGGGACTTTGTTGATTCCGCCCGCGTCGGTCGGGCTTCCGGCCATTGGATCGGTAGCGTCAACGTTGATGCTGTCATGTCCGGCCAGAATGATCGGCCAGTGATAGTCGTAGAACTGTCCGGGGAAGAAGAATGCGCCGGTAAAGCCGTCGTTTTCCGCGCCGTGGTGTCCGTTGTGCTCGTGGGTCGAAATCGTGTGGCGTCCAAAGCCACCGTTCTTCGTGACATCAGCGGGAAGCATGTTGTGATGACGGAAGATAATCGGTTCGCCGTAACGGCCAATCGCCAACTTGGGCGGAATGGTGCCGTTGAAGGTCCACATGGCCAGCGGACCCTGATCGGGAAGATTGGGATGGAACTTGGGATGAATGCTCTGGCCGTTTTTGGTGTTGATCTTGGCGCCTTCCTGTGTGGCTTCAATCAGCACTTGCGGCGCGAATTCATCAAAACGCTGGTGGGCCCAATCCTGTCCCGGAGGACGGCCTTCCATCGGGCCAAGACCGCCGCCCAATTCAGGGGCCATATTGATGGGCGTCTGATTGGATAATGCTGTGGGAACCGGGCTGGCTGTGGAGATCGGATTGCGATCAAGCAGCTCAAAGCGAAGCATCGGCTGCGTAAATGCCAGACCGTTGAGTCCTGGGCTGGGCGGTGCGCCTGTGGGACCGTTTAATGAACCTGCATACGCGCTGTTAACGAATGGGTTAAGACCGTGAATGGGGGCCAGCATGCCACCAGTTGTGATTAAGCCCCACTTGATTAGATCGCGACGAGAGACTTTGCCTTGTGAATAGGCTTTGACGATCTCTGCTCTATTGTTTCTTGCATTTTCCGCTTCCCGAAGTCTCGCTTTGGAGGAATTTTCAGACAGGAAAAATCCTTCAGGCTGTTTACGGCTCATTGGCTGCGCTCCTTAAGTGTTTACCTGCATCCGGCTACGGGCTCATTGGCCGTGGCTCGGAACAAGCGCTGACACGCAATGGCCCGGTCCCTATTTATCTCTCTCTGGAACCTGTTGCCGATGTCAAATAGACCCATGCAAATCGACTGCAGATGGTTTTTGCGCGGCCATCTCGACCTGCACAGCCGGAAGACGGTGTCAGCCCTCAGGCAGTACAATGCGCCCGCGTCATTAGAATCGAGCGAGTAGAAGATTAAAATTTCAAAAGACTTTTATCTTGAGGAACTTGCGGAAAAATAGGGATTGAAAATCGGCGAATCTGTCGCGAAGCGTGCGGACTCTTCTAAAGCGCAAGAAAGCTCCGCCTATTGTGTATGTTTTGCAGAAATAAGAGCTTATTTAGCATGAACGCCCTGGCACACTGGCGGCGTTTGCACGCAAATGGCTATTTTACTTTAAGAATCACTGCGGTTTGGTCATCGAAAACCTCTGCACCGGCGGCGAACTCGTCTGTTGCTCTGAAAATAGCATCCACAATCTCTCGCGCGGTGCCGCCCGCGTTTTTAGCGATGACGTGCTCCACGCGGCTGCGGCCAAACGGTTCGTCCTTAGAGTTACTGGCGTCAACAATGCCATCACTAAAAAAGGCGAACACATCGCCCGGCTGGGCATGAATCGTGACCTCGTCATGGGAAACGTCTTCAAACATACCTAATGGAAGGCCGGCAGCTTCCAGCATGTGTGCGTGGCCATCATGGCAGTAAATTGGACGGGGATTTCCCGAGTTGGCCACACGCAAAGTACGTTTTTCGTCGTCCCAGAGCGCGCATGTGAGGACAAGGTACTGCGCATCCAGTCGGCGATGGTTCAGCGAGCGGTTGACGGCATTGAGCATATCCGCGGGATAAGGCTCGTCGCGGGCAAGGCTGCGCAGGATACCGCTGACCAGCGCGGCATAAAGTGCAGCAGGTGCGCCTTTACCGCTCACGTCGCCCACCACAATGCAGGCGCGTGGCAACGTGTAATCGAGAAAATCGTAGAGGTCGCCGCCAATGGCATGCGCGGGATTGAAGCGCGCCGCAACTTCGGCAAACTGCATACTGGGACACGTAGGCGGAAGCAGATGATGCTGTACTTCCCGCGCCATGGAGAGGTCACGCTCCATGCGCTGCTCTTCACGCGCAATGCGCTCATAGAGCGTTGCATTCTCAATTGCAATGGCCACCTGCGCCGCGAGCGTGCTCACGGTGCGCAAATGGTCCTCAGTGAAATAACCCCGGCGCGTATGCTCCAGATCAAGAACACCGATGACTTCGTCTTTATATATGAGAGGCACGCAGAGCTCTGAGCGCGTTTCAGGATTGGCCTTGATATAACGCGGATCGCGGGCGACATCGGGGGCAAGCACCGGCTTCTTGCTCTGCGCCGCTGCGCCCACCAGGCCGCGACCGACGGGAATGTCATGCTTGATCTGGACATTCTCCTTAAATCGGACAGAAAAACGGTGCACCAGCTTCTGTTTGGTAGCGTCCAACAGCAGGATGGAGAACATGTGGTAGTCGATGACCTTCAATAGAAGGTCGCCGATACGCTTGAGCAATTGGTCAACATTCAGGATCGAGGTAAGATCGCGGCTGATTTCATTCAGCAATGCCAATGTGCCGGCCTGCTTTACGATCCGTGTGTACAGCCGCGCGTTTTCAATGCTCACGGCGATGCGCGAAGCAATCAGCGTGAGCAACCGCGCATGTTCTTCCTTAAAATACGCGCGCTCCTTCGCCTCCAGGTCCATCACGCCGATAACGCGGTTCTTGTTGATCAGCGGCACGGCCAGCTCTGACCGAACACGGGGAACCGCCTCAATATATTCTGTCTCTTTTGAAACGTCGTCTACCAGGATGGCCTTGCGTTCCTGGACGGCGCGCCCAGTCACGCCTTCACCCACCTTCACGCGAATCCGCTCCGCAACTTCAGGGAGATGGCCAATCTGAAAGCGAAATCGCAGTTCCTGCGCCCGTTCGTTCAGCAAAAGAATGGAGAAAATTTCATAATCGATGACGCGCTTCACCATCTCAGCCACGCGCTGCAGGAGCGTATCGAGATCAAGCGTGGTGTTAAGAACGTCCGCCACTTCAATAAGAAGTGCTTCAACGTCCACGCGTTGCGGTGGTGGTGTAGTGGTAGCCATCGGGTACATCATGATGATAACAGTTAGCCGCGGCTGCGCGAGAGGGTGGAAAACAGGTTCAACAAACCAATCGCCCTGGAAAGGCTCATCCAGAGCGATTGGAGAAGTTTTGAGTTCAGCAGATAAACCAAGGGGCTATTTAAACCGATAGACGAGGCCGACGGAATAGCGCGCGTCTTTTTGATTGGTGCCAAAGACATGGGCGCCGTGGTAATCAAGCTGCACCGGACGGATGGCGAAGTTGGAGTTCAGGTTGTAATCAGCGCCGCCGCCAATCACCCAGCCTGCGCCGGTGCTGCTGGGACCTCCATCAGCACTGGCATGCGCAACGCCTAACAATCCGTGGACGAAAACGTTGAACTTCTCCACGCGATGCGAGAGCTGTGGGCCAAACAGAATGTTGTACTCGCGTGCCGTTCCACCGCCAAACGATTTGTAATTGCCGCCCAGATCCGCCTTCAGGCCGAACCAGTCATTGACGTTCCCGGTGAGAGCGGCTTCCCATCCGCTCGCATGCGAGAGCGTGTCGCCGTTGAGGAGTGAATAGCCGACAAAAATATCGCCGGATGAACCTTCATGGCTCATGTCATGGGTTTTCTGGGCCCAGCTGCCGATGGAGAGAAGTAGAAAAGTAAATAGGACAAAAATCTTGCGCATCTTTCGGTAATGCCTCCTGCGAAGTATTGAGCTTCTATTGTGACGGAGCGGCGCGGAAAAGGTTGAGAAAAAATGTCCTTAATCCGTTACGGATGGGATACGCCAGAAGGACAATTTTATAATTTATGTTTTCGCTTTCGGTGTGAACTCCGGCGCGCCGAGTTCGCGGACGATGGCTACGCCGGCGCTTGCGCCGATTCGGTTAGCTCCGGCATCGATCATTGCATTGGCATTGGCTGCCGTGCGAATCCCGCCGGAAGCCTTCACTCCTGCTTGGTCTCCGACCACGCCGCGCATCAGAGAAACATCTTCCGGGGTGGCCGAGCCAAAGAAGCCGGTAGCGGTCTTAACGAAGTTAGCTTTGGCGGCGAGACTGAGCTGGCAGCTAAGAATTTTCTCTTCCAGAGTGAGCATCGGAGTTTCAAGAATCACCTTAACAATCGCTCCGCTGCCATGCGCGACTTCCACCACGGCCACAATGTCATTCAGCACGGCCTGGCGGTCGCCCGATTTCAGCGCCCCAATATTCATCACCATGTCCACTTCATGCGCGCCCAGGCGGACGGCCTCGGCGGCTTCAAAACGCTTAACCGTCGTGTGGTTCGCGCCCAGAGGAAAACCAATGGTGGTGGCAATTTTTACGGGCGTCCCGTGCAGTACGGAGACAGCCAGCCCAATCCACCAGGGATTCACGCAGACGGCGGCAAAGTTGAAGCACGCGGCTTCTTCACACAGACGGACGATCTGGTCTGCCGTGGTTTCTGATTTGAGTAGGGTATGGTCAATGAAGCCGGCAACCGTTTGCCAGTTCCGAAGAGAAACCTGAGGATCTGTCAGGACCTGTGACATCCAGAACGGATTGTACCACTACTTTTCAGCATCTTCAGAAAAGACGCATATGTCCGGTAAGTTACGGAAGCGCTCCGCGTAATCCAGACCATAGCCGACCACAAATTCATCCGGTATCTTGAAGCCAACGTAATCAGCCTGTACCGGCATCTGGCGGCGTGAGGGCTTATCCAGGAGAGCGGCGAACTTGAGCGTGCGCGGCTTGCGCGCCATCAGCAACTTCCGCAGGAAACTGAAGGTTAATCCGGTGTCCAGGATGTCCTCCACCAGGATCACGTTTTTGTCTTCCAGCGGCGAGGTTACGTCCTTGATGAGCTGGACTTCACCGGCGCTTTCTTTCTGTGTTCCGTAGCTGCGTACAGCGATGAAATCAAACGTGGCGTCAAGCTCAATCTGGCGCGCTAGGTCGCTCAGAAAAAGGCACGCGCCCTTGAGCACCCCAACCAGGATTACTGACTGTCCGGCGAAGTCGCGCGTAATCTCCTGGCCGATGCGGGCAACACCCTCGGCAATCTGTGTGCGGGAGATGAGGATTTTCATGTTGGTCTTGGTCGGCATTGGGGAAGAAGGATTGTATCAAAAGGCTGTTAGCCACTAGCTGCTGGCGGCTATACCATTTTAGTTAATAGGGTACTGATTGAAGCTATGCTACTGTAAGTTCGGCGAAGCTCCTGCGGCAACATAGAGGATGGCGAAAGCATTCGGAGACGAGTTGCGGCGCAGAATCTTGCAGTGTTGCGAGGAAG
>JAIQGK010000022.1 GCA_020072645.1 Terriglobia bacterium | reverse complement strand
GCGTCCCCTTCCCCTGCACCCCATCCCCTCAACCTAGTGGAAGAGAAAGTGTCAGGTATGTGCCCGGTCTAAAGTGTCAGGGATCTGCCCGGCTGTTCAGCTGAAGGACGCTGGCTGCAGGTCGCAGAAGAATGCCAAAATAGCCAGTATTGGCAATTGAAGGCGAGCTAGCAGCGAGTCACCGAGTCCTCGGTCTTACCACATACTCCCTGAGCACACGCGCCAGCGATTCCGGGGCATCGACTTCCATCTGCACTTTGCTGTCACGGTAAGAACGCTTGAGGATGTGCGCCCGCGATTCAATCAGCGACAGCAGCTTGCCTTCACTCTGGGGGACGCGAATCCGCATATGCTCGATGGCGTCGATCTTCAGGTGGTCGTCGATCGCGGCGAGCAGATCGTTGAGGCCAAGTTGCTTCTGGGCTGAGATATAAACGGTGTTCGCCGTGTTCTTGAACTCACGGCGTTGCGCCTGCGGCACCAGATCGATCTTGTTCATCACGCGAATTTGTGGCCGGTCCATGACTTCAAGGTCTTTCAGCACACTTTCCACCTGGGTCTGCTGGTCATGGGCGGAAGCGCTGGTGACATCGGCCACGTGCAGCAGCAGGGCGGCGCGCTGGACTTCTTCCAGCGTGGCGCGAAAAGCGGAGACAAGCGTGGTGGGAAGGTTGCGGATAAATCCGACGGTATCCGACAAGAGCACCTTGCGCTTGCTGGGCAGCGTGACACCGCGGACGGTGGGATCGAGCGTGGCGAACATTTTGGCGGACTCAAGCACGCCCGCGCCGGTGAGCACATTGAAAAGCGTTGACTTGCCCGCATTGGTATAGCCCACCAGCGCCACGGTGGGCAACGGGACAGATTCACGACGCTGACGCTGCTGCCCGCGAATGCGCTTTACGTCCTCAAGCTGATGCTTGATGTGGCGGATGCGGCGATAGATTTTGCGTCGGTCGGTTTCAAGCTGCGTTTCACCGGGACCGCGCGTGCCGATGCCGCCGCCGAGCTGCGACATCTCAATGCCTCGTCCGGCGAGCCGAGGCAGCATGTATTCCAGTTGCGCCAGCTCAACCTGCAACTGGCCTTCTCGGCTGCGGGCGTGGCGGGCAAAGATATCGAGGATAAGCTGGGTGCGGTCAATGACGCGCGCATTTACTTCTTTTTCAATATTGCGCTGCTGGGAAGGAGAAAGCTCATGATCGATGAGCACCAGGTCGGCATCGACGGAAGCAACAGCGCCGGCAATTTCCAGCAGCTTGCCTTTGCCGATGAGCGTGGCAGGATCAGGACGGTCACGATGCTGAATGAATTCGCCGGCAATCCCCGCACCGGCGGAAGCCACCAGCTCGCGGAACTCAGCCAGCGATTCTTCAACGCCGACGCGAGAGACACTTTTGCCTTCCGCACGGTCAGACGCTACATTGCGCGCAAGCACGGCGCTGGGCGGCACGTTCAAGTCACGGTCAGAACGGGAGCGGTAACGGAACTCCAGAGCTACAAGGAACGCGCGCTCCGGACCATCACGACCAGTCTTGATCCCGGCCGACGGTTGAAAACGGCGGGAACGCTGCCCAGGAATAACTTAGCCCTCCGACTTGCCGGAACCGCTGTCGCCTTCTGCCGCGGAGCCGTGCGAACGGCTGTCAAAATGGCTGCCTTTGGCCATGACCACGGTTGAGATGGCGTGTTTGAAGATGAGTTGTTCCTGATTGTTGGTTTCAAGGACGACTGAATATTTGTCAAAGGACCGGATACGGCCTGTCAGTTTCACCCCGCTCAGCAGGTAAATGGTGATCTGACTTTTGTCTTTGCGCGCGGTATTCAGAAACGAGTCCTGGATGTTTTGTGCCGGCTTATTTTCCATCTGCCGATCTTTCTCCTGTGCTTGCATAGGGACGCGAAGAAGCCTTGGTGGGCCCTCTCACAGTCATTGTAGCTTTTCAGGGCTTTCCGGGCAAAAAGCCCTTGCGCCAGCTATCGGGCGCGGCAATGCTAGAATTTTGTTAGGCGTATTTCTTTACCCGTCTTTCAAAGTATGAAAAGCGCAGGCCACAAAACCGCAGCCGATGTCCCCATGCTTGATCTCTCGCGCCAGTACGCCGGGATACGCAATGAGGTGATGGCCGCCGTTGCCCGTGTCTGCGACTCTCAACATTACATTCTGGGCGAAGAAGTAGTCGCCTTTGAACGTGAATTTGCTGCCCTGTGCGCCACCGCGGAATGCGTGGGCTGCGCTTCCGGCACAGACGGACTCTGGCTGGCTCTGGCGGCTGCCGGCATTGGCCCGGGTGACTCTGTCATCACTTCGCCTTTCAGTTTTTTTGCCACCGCCAGTTCCATCCTCCGCGCCGGGGCGAAGCCGGTTTTTGCTGACGTCGATCCGGGAACGCTGAACCTGGATCCGGTAAGTGTGGAAGAGCGGCTGAAGCGCTCACCCAAAGAGATGCGCGCCGTCATGCCTGTGCATCTTTACGGACAATGCGCGGACATGGATGCGTTTAGCCGGATCGGCTCTGACTTTAAAGTACATATTGTGGAAGACGCGGCACAGGCCGTGGGCGCAACCTGGAATGGCAAACGCGCAGGATCGCTAAGTCTGGCCGCCGCGTTCAGCTTTTATCCGACAAAAAATCTCAGCGCGTTTGGCGACGCAGGCGCCGTTACAACAAGTGACGCAAAGCTGGCCGAGAGCATGCGCTCGCTCCGCAATCATGGCGGCAAACAACGCTACTATCACGATGAAGTGGGCGCCAATAGCCGGCTTGATTCCATTCAGGCAGCGGTCCTTCGCGTGAAGATGCCGCACCTGGCCAAGTGGAATGAAGCGCGGCGCGAACGCGCCCGGACGTATGGCCGCTTGCTCAGTAGTGCCGGCCTGACCAAGACAGGCGCCGACTCCACGGCACCAGTCGTGCTTTTAAAAACTCTGCCCGGCGCGCACCACATTTATCACCAGTATGTGATTCGCGTCCGTGATCGCGACAAGTTGCGTGCCTTCCTGAGCGAACGCGGCATTGGTTCAGAGATTTACTATCCCATTCCGCTGCATCTGCAGAAGTGCTTCGCTTACCTGGGCTATGCTCCGGGCGATCTGCCGGAAGCCGAACGCGCCGCGCTGGATGTGCTCGCTCTACCCATGTTTCCTGAACTCGAAGAAGACGAGCAGAGGCACGTGGTGGAGTCCATTGCGGCTTTTTATTCATGATCGGCTGAGACCCGGAAAATGGCAGAGCTCTACACCGTGTTTGTTGACGATAACTTTCACTACATGGATGAGAGCGAACGTTACAAACTGGGAGAGTTCGCTGACTGTGCTTCAGCGGTCGCCGCATGCAAGCAGATTGTCGATGAATTTTTGAGCAGCTGTGACCTGAACAAGAGCGATGCCGAGATTTACCATCAATACGTTTCTTTCGGCGAAGACCCATGGATCAGCAGCGATGATTCCGAATGCAATTTCTCCGCCTGGAATTACGCGCGGGAACGGGCGGAGATACTCGCACAGAAAAAATAATTGGTATTAGAACCGGGGAGCAAACGGTTAAAAAGGAGGCCAGAGTCCCGGCGTGGCGGGCTAATCTAAAAAGTAGCGGCGGGAGTGAGCGTGGAGCTCTGATATTTCAATTCCGTCAGCAGCTTTCTGTAAGCATCAGCGGCCCGCCGCAAGCGTGGCTGCTCATCTGACCCATTCATGGCATTCGCCGCCATCAGGCAATAGGCCAGCCGAAAAACAGCATAGGCTTTGATAAAGCCATCCATCCTGGTGCTGGCATCGTCTCCACTGGCGCGGTGGTAGAGATTTAGGAACTCGGTCGTCTGCTCCTCATTCATTTTCCACTCGACAATCGCGCCTGCCAGATCCCATGCGATGTCTGTTGCGCCCGGGAAGAAATGATCATCGCCATGGCTGCCTGAATCGGTCTTTAGCAACTTACCTTCTTTACTTAGCAGCCATTCGTGCGGCTGCATTTTTCCGTCGGCAATCACAGGACGCTCCACCCGAAGTTCAACAGGCAGTTCCAATCCAAGTTCATTCAAATTATGGTCAGACATCTCTTGCAGAGAGTTGATGTCAGATAATTCAACGGCAAAGGCCCTCTGGCGAAAAGTACAATACTGAGCAATCTTTGCCAGTATCTCTGCTGAAAGGTCACGTGGGAACAAGGGCCGGCCTTCAATCAAAGGATAAGAAACAAATCCCTCGCTCTCCTCGCGCGGCATTGGTCCGAATCCCGCAACGGCAACTTTCTTTTCGCGCTCCAGGACCACGTCGCCGTAATGCCCCAGGCCGGCAAACTTGAAAAGCCTCCGTTCGTCATGTCCTTTCGGTGACAGATACTTGAGCCGCTCAAAGCTGATCCATGAAGCCGGCCATTCGCTCTCGTCAGCGAACATCCGGCTCCGCCACTGCCCGCCGCCAACAAATTCGACTGCTTCCGCAGGCCGACGCGCTTCCGCCGCAGCCGGTATACAGCGGAATCGCTGCCACCTTCGCGCAGCATTTTCAGCGCAAAGCGCATTGACGTTCGGCTCATGGGCGCTTACCAAAAAGATCTTTTCGGGTGACGCCCCAGCGCGCTCCAGCGCTTCTGCCACCGCCAGAAATGAAGATCCGCTTAATCCCGGCCCTTCATCCACCACAGCAAAGCTTGCGTCCATGGACACTGCTCTGCTGACGGCAGCCATCTGCTCGGCAGTGAACTCCGCGGTGCGATTGTAAGGATGTCCCTGCGGACGCACCGTGATTCTCTCCGCTGAAATTCCGCGAGCCCGTGCAGATGCAGCGGCAACCGCGCTCAGCGTTGTGCCAATGCTCCTGATTCCAACAATCAGCACGTTATCGCACGGAGGAATCTGTCGCATGACATCCGCGTAAGCCAATGGATGAAGTGCGTAGTACGCGAAACCTTCAGGAGTGGAGATGTAGAGTTGCTCAAGATCAGGAAGGGCCCGCGCAGCATTGAGCAAGGACTGAAGATCATGGTTTTTTAAATCGGAGTTAAACGGCGGCGTAGTACCGCTGCTTGCCACAAGCGCGTCGGCAATGTAATTGGTAATCCGTCCGCAAGAGCTGGCGGCTTCAGGATAAGCGTCCGCAACGCCGCACTCAAGCTCGCCGGCCCGCAGCAAAATGCCCAACAAGCCTTGCGGTGTGAAATGGTTGCACACCTGCTCCAGCTGTGCAGTAAGTGCTGCCTTCAGTTCTTTACCGCTCGCGCGCCGCCGGTCTCCACGGAAGACCAGCAGATTCAAACCGCTCATGCGTACTCGTCAGGCTACTTTCTTGGCCGTTCTGCGTACGGCGCGTGGCGACCGCGCCACATCGCCTTCTTTATCCACGAAGTAAAGAAACTGGTTGTCCCGCTGAATCGCGTTCGGAACCAGCACCTCGGTTTCACCTTCGCCTGATTTCGACTTACGGCTCACGTTCCCGCTGCCATCAACAAAGTACAAGTACTTCTTGTAGTCCCGTTCCAGATGAAGTTCTTTGACTTTTTCTGCCATACCTTCTTGGAGGACAAATAACTCTCTCTGGATGCCACGACCTTAGCGATTAGATTTTCCTTTGCTGCTGGCCCGGGTTCCCTTGCGATGCCGCGGGGCCGGTGGCTCTTCTCCGGGCGCAAGTACCCGATGCACCAGTGGCGGATTGAATTTGTAAGTACGTTCGTGCACGCTGCCGTCATCGCCCTTTACGCGCAGCACAAATGTGCGCAAATTGCCTTCTTTTTCAAACTCTTGCCGTCCCATTGTCACCGGCAGTATGCCTGCCAGTTCCCGCTCTCGATATGCGGTTTCATAGCGATGCTTGCGCGTATTCCAGGTAAAGACCCGCGCCTGGCTGTAGTCGTACGGCAACCCTTCTTTTTCAGTGAACAGCACCAGGTACTCTGGAACCTTCTTGCCTTCATCCTGAACTTCATCCAACTGATAAGCAGCTACGATGCGCTGGCCTTCAGAGTACTGGGCAATCTCCTCCGGCACTTGCAGGTAAAGCGTTCTGCCCAGCACCCAACCCACGCGCATTTGCGCGTCGCGCACCAGCCACCAATCCTCGCGGACGGCCGGCGGTCCGGCATTATCGCTTTTTACCTTATCTTCATCCGGGGCTTCGTCGGCATCTTTATCTTTTTCGTCCTTCAGTTGCAGCGGTGGAGCGTTGCGGTCCACCGCCTGGCGCTGCAGCATGTCCACCTTCTGTTTTTCGTTCAGCAGGTAAAGATATGCGGTCTTCCTTCCTGGCAGCACATGCACCTTCACTTGCTCTTCCGTTGTCGCGGTTGCCTGCGCCGGTGCGGACTTGAAGTGCTCTGCCAGGCGCTGAAACTCGTCGAATGTCTGCTGGTCAGCCAGATAGCGCTCCTGCACCCAGCCTTCTTCGCCGCGCGGCGAACGCACGCGCACAAAGCGCTTGCTCTGCATCCGCTCCAGGATCTGCAACCGCTCTCCGTTGTGCACCACGCCGGTCTTGTTGTAAAAAGTCGCAACATGGTCGCGAAGTCCGGCTTCAGTCACGGCCACATAGGCGTATTCGCCTCGGTCAGACACGCCGCCTTTGCCGCTGCATCCCGCCAGCAGGCAAAGAGCCGCGACGAGCAGCGCTGCCGCAAGATTGATTCGCTTATGAATTTGGCCCAGACCTGTGATCAAAATCGTCCCATCGCCTTTACCGACAAATATAGCAGTCCTCCGCAATGCAAGACAGGCTCGACCCGGCTGACGATTACTCCCTCGGCACTTATTTCTCCGGCGCTGCTCCCTGCTGGGCAAAAATCAGGTAATGTCCAACGGGATCTTTAATTCCGAATTCCTTTGAATGGTAGAACGTGGTGCGCATCGGCATTACGATTTCCGCTCCTTTGATTGCCGCCAGCGCCGCGTCAATGTCCGCTACTTCAATGTACAAAAATGTCGGTCCCCTGCGCGCGGCAGCCCCGGTGGCGGCATTGCCTTTCTCCACGCTGGCAAAGCTCTGGTACATCAGCTCCAGCCCGTTTTTTCCCAGGATGACAAATCCAATTTTGTTTCCTTCCGGCACTTCTATCGTCTTTTGGAAGCCGATTTTTTCAGTCCAGAATTTAATACTGGGTTCAAGTTCCTGGGCAAACAGGATGGGAGTGATTTTCTTTACTTCTGCGGGCTTCATGTTTTCTCCAAAGTTGAAGTTGCAAAGACCGGAACCAACGCAATGGTCAGTAGCGCCAGACCCAAAACGTGGAATCGCATTCAATTTCTCCCTTGCATTTTCTATCTAGTCTAATTTAGACTACTAACAGTATGACATCGCATTCGAGATGTCAACCGGAGTTTTTATGACAGTTCAACCACGTCGTTTACAGGATTTAGTCTCTGTAGGGCCGGCCATGCTCCACGACTTTGAGCTTCTCGGCATCCGCAGCGTAAAGCAGCTTGCGCGCCAAAATCCAGCCAGGCTCTACCAGAAGCTCTGCCGCGCTACCGGCCAGCGCGTCGATATCTGCTGCCAGGACGTTTTCTCCGCCGCTGTGGCCCAGGCGCGCAATCCACTTCTCCCCGCCGAACAATGCCAGTGGTGGTATTGGAGTCGCCAGCGAAAGTCGAGCCATGTCCCCAGGTAAGAAGCCAACTGCTAAAAAGCGCGACACCCGAAAACGTGGCCTCACCGTCCCTGACCTTGTTTTGCTGAGCCTGCTCGCAGAGCAACCCATGCACGGCTATCAGGCCAACATGGAACTGGAGCGCCGTCAGGTACAGGATTGGGCCGGCGTTTCGCGGCCACAGGTTTATTACTCGCTGGAAAAGCTGACGCGCCTTGAGCTGATTAAAGAAACCGGCGATCCAGAGCCCGCTTTGGGGCCGGAGCGCCGCATCTTTTCCACCACACCCAAAGGCCGCGCGGCCCTGGCGGCCGCCCTGGAACGCGAAGACTGGACTAACCAGCGCGATCGTCCGCCGTTTCTCACGTGGATGGCGCTGTCCTGGCAAGCTTCCCCAGCGACGGTCCGCAATCAGCTTCGGCGTCGAGAGAAATTCCTTAAAGCCGATCTTGAGCGTGAACTGGCCACATTGCGCGCCGTGGAAAAGGAAGTAGGCCATAATTTTCATGAAGCCATTTGGATGATCAAACTCATCATCGAGCAATTTCGGGTTGAGCTGCTCTGGCTCCGCGAAGTAATGGCCAATCTCCCGCATCGGGCTCCCGCCGCAAATCCGGCGCATGTCGGCAAACACGTGTAGCTTCGCCAAGTGCAAGCTCCCGCATGCTTCCACGCTATACTGCTCAATCGAGGAGAGACGAATGGCAACTCGCATAAAGCTGCTTTTATTCATCAATCTTTTCTATTTCCTGGGTGTAGCGTCAGACCAGCACTCCAATATCGATCAGGCCCAGATCCGCGGCGCCATGGAGTTTCTTGCCAGTGACGCGCTGCAAGGACGCGCCAGCGGGTCCCATGATGAACTGGTTGCCGCCACGTATCTCGCTTCGCAACTGCGCGAAATCGGCATTGAACCTGCGGGCGATGACGGCGGCTTTATTCAAAACGTCTCTGGCGAATTCAACTTTTTTCGCGAAGGCAAGAAGCAGTGGAACACCCGCAACGTCATCGGCAAACTTGAGGGACGCGATGAAAAGTTGAAAGACCAGGTGGTGCTGCTGACCGCGCACATGGACCACTTGGGCATTGGGAAGCCGGTCAATGGCGACAACATTTACAACGGCGCGGACGATGACGCTTCCGGTTGTATCGCTGTTCTCCAGTTAGCGCGCGCTCTGACCCATGAAAAGGCGCCAAAACGCACCGTGCTGTTCGTCTTCTTCGGAAGCGAGGAAACTGGCGGCCAGGGCGATCAGTATTTTCTTCAGCATTCGCCGGTGCCGCTCAAGAACATCGTCGCCAATCTGGAATTTGAGATGATCGGCCGCGCTGATAGCGCGGTAAGGCCTGACGAACTCTGGCTCACCGGCTTCGACCGCAGCAATCTCGGCCCTGAGTTGGCAAAACATGGTGCCCATCTGGTGGCCGATCCGCATCCTAAACGGAATTTTTTTCAGCGATCAGACAATTACGCGCTGGCCAAGCAAGGCATCATCGCGCACACCGTTTCCAGCTTCGGCCTGCATAAGGACTATCACCAGCCCAGCGACGACGTCGCACATATCGACTTCGACCATATGGAGCAGGCAATCCATTCCATGCTGGAACCAGTCAAGTGGCTGGCCAATTCCGACTTCAAGCCGGAGTGGGTGGAGGGGAAGAAGCCTTAGTTTTTTTATCCCGAGCGCAGCGAGGGGCCCCTTTAGCTGGAAACGCACTAGGTTTCAAATTACTCAATTACCAAATTTGTTCAGTTCGGCTTCTCTCTCTTTTTCCCACGCAGGATGCGCTCGTCGATGGGCTTGCGGCCTTTGAATCCCTCTTCCATGCCGTGCCAATATTCGATCTTCTCTTCCCCATACTTCCAGCACAGCAGGACAATTTCATCGTCCACCGCGCAGGGAAAATCCAGCAGGCCAATGTCGAGGTCTTTTACCTGCACGCCAATGGAGTCAATTTCCGCCAGCGTGTCCTTGATGTCCTGGAAGGCCTTGTCGCGCTCGGCGCGCCGCCGCGCCACGGCCGGGATGTCCACAAAAAGCCCGCCACTCAGAAGGATGCGATGCTTTAGGTCCAGTAGCTCTTTTTCCACGGCCTCAATCACGCCCTTGTCGTCCATGGCGCGCTTAATCAGCGACCGCAATACCGGCACCAGAGTCTGCGCCTCTTCCAGTGTGAAGGTTTTTTGCTTTGCCATAAATTATCTTGCTTGACTCCGGCTCACCGTATCTCCAGCATCCTGTCCAGCGCCACGCGTGACCAGTATTTCACGTCGTCCGGCACCTGTATGCGGTTTACCACGTTGCCCTCGGTCAGGTTCTCCAGCGCCCAGCACAGATGCTGCGGCGATATGCGAAACATGGTGGTGCAGAGGCAGCCGGACTCATCCAGGGTAATCACCATTTTACCCTCGCGGGCAAATTCCTTGCCCATACGATTGACCAAATGTATTTCTGTGCCCACAGCAAACTTGGTGCCCTCTGGCGCATCGGCGATCATTTTGATCAAGCCCTCAGTAGAACCGATGCCGTCAGCCTTCTGGCAGACTTCCCAGCGGCATTCAGGATGCACGATCACTTTTATCCCTGGATGCAACGCGCGCACTCGATCCACGTGTTCAGGAAGAAAGCGCTGATGCACCGAGCAATGTCCCTTCCACAAAATCACCTTCGCTTTGCGTAACCGCGCCGGGTCACCCCCCCCGCCAATCATAAACGGATCCCAGACCACGCATTGGTCCAGTGGAATGCCCATCGCAAACGCCGTGTTGCGGCCCAGGTGCTGGTCAGGAAGAAAAAGGATTTTCTCGTTGCGCTCAAACGCCCACTTAAATGCCGCCGGCGCATTGGACGACGTGCAAACCAGCCCGCCGCGCTCGCCACAAAAAGCCTTGATCGCAGCCGTCGAGTTCATATAAGTCAGCGGCGTAATGCCGCGCCCCAACTCATCGGTCAGGCCCAACGCAACAAGCTGTTCCCAGCAGCTTTCCACCTGGCCAATCTCCGCCATATCCGCCATGGAACAGCCGGCGTTCAGATCAGGCAGGATCACCTGCTGCCCCGGTTGCGCCAGCACGTCTGCGCTTTCCGCCATAAAATGCACGCCGCAAAAGACAATGTATTCCGCTCTGGTGCGCGCTGCTTCCTGCGCAAGTTTGTAGGAGTCACCGCGAAAATCGGCAAAGCGGATCACTTCATCCCGCTGGTAGTGGTGGCCCAGGATCACCGCGCGCGAGCCAAGTTCGCTTCTGGCCGCGGCAATCCGCGCATCCATGGTGTTGTCGGGGAGTACAAGATAATTATCGAGCGAGCAACTGACGCCTCGCTCTTCCAAAGGAGCAATCGTAGTCGACATTTATCCGCCTTCAGTCCCGCGGCTTAGTGCAACGGAACGGAGATGTTGAAAGCATCCACAGGCTCCAGCGGATCCACTGCGCAGTTCCACGCCCGATCCGCGGGGTTGTTGAAGCCCGCAGTCTTACTACTTCTTTTGATGACCTTCAGACCCGCTTCGACTCGGAATCTTGCTTGGGCCAACCGGCTGAAAAGCCACTACTTAATTGTGCCATTGAAGCCGATACCACGCAAATACGCGGCTCCGGACGTTCAACGCGCGAATCGCCATCCAGTCTCCATAAAACCCTTTCGCTCTGTTACCCTGAATGCGCCTATGCGCCTTCAAAAAAGCCTGTTTCTATTCGTCGTAATAGCAGTTTCTGCCTTCGCCCAAAACCCCAAACCGGTTGCTGACCGCCTGACCGCGCAGAATGCTCTCTTTGAAGAGCAATATGAATCCGATCTGCGTAATACTCCGGAGCGCGCCACAGCCTTTGGCGACTATCGCTACAATGACAAGCTCTCCGACCACTCGCTTGCGGCCATTTCCCAACGACACAAGACTGACGAAGATTTTCTAAAACGCCTTCAGGCGATTCCCACAGCCGGCTTTTCTGACCAGGACCTGCTCTCACACGATCTTCTTGTTCGCTCGCTCCAGCAGCGCATTGCCGATTTCGAGCTCAAAGAGTACGAGATGCCAGTCAACCAGGTGGGCGGCATCCATACCGGCCTTGCGGACCTTCCGCTTTCTGTCCCGTTCGACTCGGTCAAGCATTACTCGGTCAAGCATTACGAAGACTACATCGCCCGCCTTCACCAGATTCCTCGCGTCTTCAGCCAGACCACTGAAGTCCTTCGCGCCGGAATGAAGGACAAGCTAATGCCCGTGCGCTTCCTTCTTGAGAAAGTCCCAGCGCAGTGCCAGGGCATCATCGACGCTAATCCGTTTCTGCTTCCGACAAAGAAATATCCCCCGAGCATCTCCGCGGAAGACCAGAAGCGCCTAACGCAGCAAATCACTGACGCCATCAATACTGACGTGATTCCGGCGTACAAGAGTTTTGCGGCATTCATCAGCAAGGAATACGCGCCCCAGGGACGTACTGCGCTTGCCATCACCTCTCTGCCAGATGGCCAGAAACGCTATCAAAACGATATTTACGCTCGCACCACCACGCACATGACTGCGGATGAAATACACCAGCTCGGCCTGCGCGAAATCGAACGCATCCAGGCCGAGATGCTGGTAATCGCCAAAAAGGCGGGCTTCGCTGACCTCGCTGCTTATCGGGCTTCGCTCAAGACCAATCCCAAATACATTCCCACTTCCGCGGAGCAAATCCTTGACGATTTCCGCCGTTACATTGCTCAGATGGAGCCTAAACTGCCGGGGCTTTTCAACCTGCTGCCCAAATCGCCGGTCACGGTAGAAGCCATACCTGCATTCCAGGCTGCCGCCGCAACTCATTACGTAACCGGCACCCCGGACGGCAAGCGTCCCGGCCGCGTTGTTGTGGCCACATCCAATTTTGCGAGCCGCTCGCTCATCAATGACGAAGCCATTGCCTACCATGAAGGCGTCCCAGGACATCACATGCAGCTGTCCGTCCAGCAACAGCTCACTGGGCTGCCCAAGTTCCGCCTCCATGGTCTTTTCTTTAACGCTTACTCGGAAGGCTGGGCCCTCTACGCGGAGCAACTCGGCAAAGAGATCGGCTTCTATCAGGACCCTGCTTCTGACTACGGACGTCTCTCCTCTGAACTTTTCCGCGCGGTGCGTCTGGTGGTCGATACCGGGATCCATTCGAAAGGATGGACGCGCGACCAGGTCGTGGATTTCATGCGCAAGTCCGGCGCAGTGGATGAACCGACAATCCAGTCAGAGACAGACCGCTACATCGCCTGGCCGGCGCAGGCGCTTAGCTACAAACTGGGACAACTCAAATTCCGCGAATTACGCGACCGCGCACAGAAAGCCCTGGGACCCAAATTTGACATCCGCAGCTTCCATGACGAAATGCTGAACGGCGGAGCTCTGCCGCTTGATCTGCTCGACGCGCGCACGAACAAATGGATCGCGGAACAGAAATCAAAATGAGCAAGTGCGGAGGTTGGGAGTAGATTAGAGAGGCTGGCGAGTGTGAAGAATCAGCCCGTCACCGTCAACCTTCTTACAATCTCTTCTGCCACCGAGTCTGCCCGTGCCGCGATCTGCTGCGGCGTCTGGTCCTGAATGGGATGCTGCACGTAAACGGCGTCAAAGCCAGCACGTCCCAGCGCGCTGGCCTGCACCCGCGCGGGAGCGGTGAATTCAGTGGTGGCGACGGGCACCGCCGGAATGCCAAGATTCTCCAGCCCGATTGTGTCGTGCAAACTGCACGTTGTGCACGACCCTCAATCCGCCAGCCCTTCCACCACCGCGTCCATCCCGCGCAGTTGCTCGATGATCTGCGGCGGCGCGTTCTTTGAGAACGTCGGCTTGCGCGTGCGCAAAATCTCCGCGACGCCATGCTTCGTCCGCAGGATCTCTTCCAGCCGATCCAAGAAAAAGCTGCCGCCGGGCTTGCTGATATCCAATAGCCCAATCTTTTTTTCCGCCAGGCTTTTTAATCGCGCCGGCGGCGTCCCCGCCTTCGGCACACTCTCATTACCCGGATGAACAATCGTTACTGGCATCCACTCCTCCTATTTGTTCGGAATCGGATACGTCACCATCTGGCTGCCTGCCGGTCCGGTGGACCAGCTGCCGATCACAGCGGAAAACTTTCCCGCCGTTCCCCCGGCGACAAAAATGCTAATCGCCTCAGGGGATCGAAACTTCTGATAACACTTCTCGCCGCGCACCATGATCTCTTTGTAGTTCGCGGCCAGTTGCGTTCCTTCCGCGCGCTCTTCCTTCGAATAATGCCGCACCGGTATCCCGGTGTTCTCGAACAGGAATTGCCGCGCCTGCTCTTTGGTGATCCCATCGCGATGGATGGTCTTCACATGCTCGGGGCAAAGAATCACAATAGCCTCCGGCATCAGGCACATGCGATAGCTCCACACGGTGGCCAGCGCGAATGAAATTGTTTCCAGCACGGTCTTGCCCGCCGGGGCGGTGTGTTCGCTCACGCCACGTGGCGGCTCTGCGGCAAAGAGCGACACCGCGCTCTGTTCGCGCTTAAGGCCGCGAGTCACATGGAAAGGCTCCCACGGATTCTCTTCTTCGTTTTCGGCGATGCAAAAAGAAAACTTGCCCGCATTTCCCAGAGCAGACATGTCGATTCCATCCGGCCGCCCGCCACCGATATTCAGCAGAATCAGCTGAAACGCCCGGCCCAGAGTGCTGTTGGCCCGCGCAACGTTGGAGAAAACATTTTGCTTTGACCAGAATCCCAGCTCCTGCCGCACCGGCCCATTGATCATCACCAGCGGCGCGGCAAAATGCGTCGTTGCCTGCACTCCGTGGAGGTTAAAGCGCTCGTCGCACGCCGCGCGAAGCAGGGGCAACAGCACGCGCATCATTTCCGGCACACATCCAGCCATCACCGCATTGGCTGCGATCTTCTCTACTGTCGCTTCGCCGTAAAACGGCGGCACGCGCGCAACAATTGTTTCTGGCGAAAGTCCGCTGGCTCTTACCATCGCCTCGACTTTTTCCACCGTCGGCGGAATCACCGGCAGCGCGTCGCCAAATTTCTGGCGGCAATATTCAAACGGATCTTCTTCATCGCGCAGCGTGATGCGCGAAGCCGGATCGCCTGTGCGGCGCAGCAGTTTCGCGCTGCCTTCCGCAGCTCCGCCGTCGACCTCCGGCTCCAGGTGCCGCGAACTGCATCCCGGCTTCCAGGCAGGCGCGCCATCGTCCGCTGGCGCGATCGGTGAATGCCCCAACGCCGCTGCCAGATCATTCAAGCCCTGTTTATCAAAGCCCACCAGCGTCTGTTGCACCTGCCCACTTTCGTCGAGCAGATAAAACGTCGGAACATTCTGCGGGTCGTAGGCCCGCGAAATCTTCAGCCCCGAGTCTAACTCCACAGGATAGGAGATCTTCAGCTCGCGGATAAATTCGTTCGTCGAGCGCTCGTCATCCTGCGAGAGCCCAATCACCTGAACTGAGTCCCGCTGCAGCGAGTTCAAATAGGGCAGCGCCAACTGGCAGGTGGGACAGTCGGTTTCAAAGATAACCACCACGGCCTTCCTGCCGGACTGTAGTCCCGGAATGGGCGGCGCATTCTGCACTTGCGGCATGAGACAACGATAGAAGGAGCGCCGGGATAGAGCAAGTGAACGTCTCCATAAACGGCCATCTTTGTGTATCCTATCTGTCATGGAAAAGAAGCCTCCCCACGACGAATCGAAGAACCGCTTTGCTGAGGTGATCCGGCAGTCACAAGAACGCCGTGCCGAGTTGAACAACAAGGCCAAGAAGAAGCAGATGGAAGATATTGAGCTTCCGCCCCGCGATGAAGAGATTGCGGACGCAAAGGAAGACGACGAACCTGCGATTTAACTTGCGGCGTTATCTTGTTCCTGCCTAATGGACCTCTGGCGCAGCCATTTGAGCTACGCCAGTCAAAGTTCTGCCTAGTATTTCGGCATCTTCGGATCAATGCGGTCTGACCACGCAAGAATGCCGCCGGCCAAGTTCTTTGCTTTGAATCCCGCATGTTGCAGAAAGCCAACGGCCCGAGCGCTGCGCGCTCCGGACCGGCAATGCACTACCATCTCCTTGCTGGGATCCAATTCATGCACGCGCCGCGGAAGGTCGTTCAGAGGAATCAGCACACCGTTCAGGTTGCAGATCTGGTATTCGTGCGGTTCGCGCACGTCCAGCAGGACAAAGTCTTCCTTCGCGTCAAGACGCTGTTTTAATTCTTCCACGCTGATTTCAGGTACGCCGTTGCTCACTGGTTTCTCTTGACCTCGCAGTCCGCAGAACTCTTCGTAATCAATGAGTTTAGTCACAGTGGGATTAGTTCCGCAAACCACGCAGTCAGGATTCTTGCGCAGCTTGAGCTCGCGAAACTTCATGCCCATGGCGTCTACCAGCAGCAGACGCCCGATCAGCGGCTGGCCCGCGCCCAGGATCAGCTTGATGGCTTCCGTCGCCTGAATCAGGCCAACTAATCCGGGAAGAATGCCCAACACTCCGCCTTCCGCGCAGGAAGGAACCAGCCCCGGCGGCGGCGGCTCAGGATATAAGCAGCGATAGCACGGCCCGTCTTTGGTGGCAAAAACGCTGGCTTGGCCTTCAAAGCGGAAAATCGATCCATACACATTCGGCTTGCCGGTAAACACGCAGGCATCATTCACCAGAAAGCGCGTCGGAAAATTGTCCGTTCCGTCCACGATGATGTCAAAATCGGAAAAGATCTCCAGCGCGTTCTGGCTGGTGAGGCGCGTTTCAAAGGTCTTCACATCGACGTAAGGATTGATGGACGCGATCTTTTCCTTGGCCGACTCCAACTTGGGTCGCCCAACATCACTGGTGAAATGGATCACCTGGCGTTGCAGGTTAGTGAAATCGACAACGTCAAAGTCCACCAGCCCCAGCGTGCCCACGCCGGCGGCGGAAAGGTACAGCGCCAGCGGCGATCCCAGGCCGCCTGTCCCGATACAAAGCACGCGCGCGGCCTTGAGCTTCTGCTGGCCTTCCATACCCACTTCCGGCATGATCAGGTGCCGTGAATAGCGGAGAACTTCCTCGTTGCTCAATACGGGTGGCTCATGCGGGGCAATTGTTATGGCCATGGAAACTTCCTTTCAGAAAAAAGAAAAACGAATCATGAATGATCGAGCAGGATTTCAGTAAATTAGCGGCGGGAGGCCCGCATAAGACATCGGGCCATGGCAGGCATTCGACGCTGCGGCAATGATGCGTGGGAAACCATCGACTTATTATATGTCATGTGGCATAGACCGGCGAGCGCTGGTTGGCCACAATCTCAATGCTCTCCCCTTGGAACGTCTTCTTGTCCTCCGACCCCACAAGGACAAATGAGGCCGTGGAGGTAGGCGTTCCCTTCTCGACGCTGGTTATCACGTAAGAACAATCAAACCAGTGGGCTTCCGCAAGGTCAGTAGACGAATAATTGGGTGAATGGTCCGGGTGTGAGTGATAGAACCCGATAATGCTTTCCCCGCGGCTGCGCGCCAGCTTCAGGGCGGCAATCACCTGCTCCGGATTGATGCTGTAGCGGTCTGCGGGTGAATCCACCCGCATGTTTTCACAGGTAAGGGTCAAAGTGACCTGCCGGTGCCCTTCCACCACATTGCCCAGCAGAATGCCACAGCATTCATGGGGATAGCTGCGCTTGGCTTCCCAGCGGATCAGATCGTAGTCAGCCTTGCTGATCTTTAACATGTCGGACTTCTCCTGGGAAGTGGCGGCTTCTCCAGTCATCCGGCCAGGGACGGTCTTACGAAAGCTTTCCGATCAAAAAGCAAGACGAAGGGGCACTATGTTAGATGATCCAGAATGGAATTGCAGCCCCTTTGCACCATTTTTTGTCATTTTTCTGGCCGGAATCGCCTAATTTTGCACTGTACCGTGTGCAAGTCCAGATAATCTCTTAGAATTTTCTAAACATTTCCGCCCTCGCCTGAAGTTCCTGCCGATTTTTTCCCGACGGTACTGTCTTCTCTTGTTGACATTCGACAAGTACCCTCGTCTACACTGTTGTCGATATTCGAGGGGTGAGATGAATGGGGAACCAGATTGAGCTGTTGCAAGGAACGTTGGACCTGCTGATCCTGAAAACGCTGGCGCTCGAACCGATGCATGGCTGGGGAATCGCCCAGCGCATCCAGCAGATTTCACAAGACGTTCTACAGGTCGGCCAGGGATCGCTTTATCCTGCGCTGCACCGGCTGGAGCAGCGTGGCTGGATCGGCTCGGAGTGGAGTACCTCTGACAATAATCGCCGGGCCAAGTTCTATTCCCTGACCCGCGCCGGCAAGAACCAACTGGAAAAGGAACTGGGTGAATGGGAGCGGCTCTCCGCTGCCATTGCACTGGTACTGCAGCAAAGTTAAAGGAAGGGCGCGATGAGGAAATTACGCGACATCTTTACCCGGCCCAGCCGCCACGAAAGCGATACCAACGAAGAACTCCGATTTCACCTGGAAAAAGAAATTGAGAAGAACATCGCGGCAGGCATGTCTCCCGATGAAGCTCGCCGCCAGGCGCTGATCGCATTTGGCGGCATCCAGCAGACTCGTGAATCCCTGAGGGAAGTCCATCGCGGGCGATTCTTTGAATCTCTGGCGCAGGACTCGCGTTATGCCTGGCGCATGCTGCGCAAATCCCCCGCGTTTACCATCATCGCGGTCATTACCCTGGCGCTGGGGATCGGGGCGAACACGGCAATTTTCAGCTTGATTGACGCGGTGATTTTCCGGTCCCTGCCGATCCCAGACCCCCAGAGCCTGATCGTCTTTCAATGGGAGTCGCACAAAGGCCCAGGGAATATGAGCTACCGCAATTTTGGCGAATGCGACGAGACCCATGACGGTAAAAATGCTCGCGGCTGCTCGTTGTCTTTGCCGTTCTTCAAACAGGTACAGGCACAGGCCGATGTCTTCTCCCACGTGGCGGCATACACCGGGACAGGACAGCTTGATATGAGCGGCAATGGTCCGGCGCGAATGGTGAAAGGCGAATTTGTGACGGGCGACTACTTCCAGACGCTTGGCGTGCGCGCTCATCTTGGCCGGCTCATCAACGCGGGCGACGACGACGCGAGTGCCCAGGCGACCGTGGTGCTGGATCACAGCTTCTGGCAGGTTGAGTTTGGCGGTTCGGAGTCAGCGATTGGAAAAACGATCCGTTTGAATGGAATACCGTTCCAGATTATCGGCGTCACTGAGCCACGCTTTGACGCTCTGACCTTGTCCAATAAATATGACGTGATCATCCCCATGGCACAACGCCCTGTGGTGGTTCCTAACTGGAAGCCCAGAGAAGATCAGGCGGACCACTGGTGGCTGGTCATGATTGGACGCCTGAAATCTGGCGTTCCTTTGAGCCAGGCTGAGGCCGGCGTCAGTTTGCTGTTTCGCAACTCCATAGGATCTGTGGGTAAGCCTCTTTTCAAGCCGGACAGTGATCCTCGAATCAGGCTTGCCCAGGCCAGCCAGGTGCTGGGAGGCAGCCAGAAAAGGACGTTGCAGCCACTTTACGTGTTGATGCTGTGCGTGGGAGCGGTGCTTCTGATCGCCTGCGCCAACGTCGCGGGACTACTGCTGGCTCGCTCGGTCGTCCGGCAACGCGAAATTGCTGTACGCCTTGCGCTGGGCGCCAGGCGGAGCAGGATCGTCCTGCAATTCCTTACGGAAAGCGTAATGCTTGCTTTTGCGGGAGGGGCTCTCGGCATGCTCGTCGCAGTCTGGGGTTCACGGGCGCTGATGGCCACGGTTTCCGCAGGAGCTGTGAACCCGCCGATCTTCTCGCCCCAACTTGACTGGCGCGTGCTGGGGTTCACTGCCGGGGTCTCGCTGCTCACGGGGATATTCTTTGGACTTGCACCCGCGCTACGCGGCTCAGACGTCAGTCTCACCTCTTCACTAAAGGCCGCGGCGGGCAGTGGCACTACAGTTTCCGAGGGCAAGCAACGCCGGTTCTCCGCAGGTGGAATGCTTGTCGCGGTGCAGATGGCACTGGCCATCGTGGTGCTGGTGATCGCGGGGCTGCTGGTACGTACGCTCAACAACTTGAAAAGCCTGAATCCCGGCTTTGATACTCAGAATGTCCTCCTCTTCGGCATCGATCCGCGCCTGGCGGGGTACAAGGGCCAGCAGATCGACAATCTGTTTTTCGAATTGCAGGAAAAATTCTCGGCGATTCCGGGCGTGACGTCTGCCACTTATGCCTGGTATCCATTTCTCTCTGGCGGTCTTTGGAACACGGCCTTCCACCGGCCGGGAACTCCTCCGCCTACCAGGCAGGAGATGGAATCAGGAGCAGCCGAGAAGAACCAAGTCGATTCCGACGTCTATCCCATCGGCCCCAGGTTCTTTTCCACCTGGGGCATCCCGTTTCAATCAGGACGTGATTTCACTCCGTCGGATTACGCTGTGGCCGCGAGCAATGACGGGGACAAACCCAGCTCAAATCCGACGCCGGTTATCGTGAACCAGGAGTTCGCGCGCCAGTACTTCCCAGGGAAAAATCCGCTCGGGCAGATCTTTGGGGAGCAGGAGCCCACCGGGATCGGGGACGCGAAGGCCCCAGGTTATTTGATCGTGGGCATGGTGGCGAATTCCAAATACAACAGCCTGCGCCGCGAAATCACGCCTTGTTTTTATCAACCAAATGTCGGCGGAGAGGCGTTCTTTGATCTCCGGACAGGCACTGACCCGCTCTCACTTGTCCCCACGGTTAAAAACATTGTGGATAAGCAGAGCCATGATCTGGCGGTTTTCCGCATCTCCACCGAAACAGAAACAATCGACCGGCAGGTATTCACGGAAAAAATGACTGCCCGGATCTCTAGTTTGTTTGGACTCCTGGCCTTGCTGCTGGCGTGCCTGGGCCTGTATGGCCTCTTGTCTTATGAGGTAACACGGCGAACGCGTGAGATTGGCATCCGTATGGCCATAGGAGCGCAGTCGCACAACGTGGTTGGCCTGGTGCTCACGAAAGCCATGGGACTGATTGTCGCCGGCGCCGTCGCGGGCATCATCGTGGCTGTGGGCGTAACGCGCTTTCTGACCAGCTTCCTTTACGGCGTCAAAGCCGGCGATCCCATCACGCTGTTGGCTGTAGCAGCCCTGCTGGCGCTAGTTGCTCTGGCGGCATGCTATATCCCCGCGCGTCGAGCCACCAAAGTTGATCCCCTAGTGGCGCTACGTTATGAATAAGGTTTTTGGAATCGCATGTCAGCCGCGATTCTGCGCTTGTATGCCCCGCCAACATGGGCTATAGTGCGCTTATTCATGTTCACCTCTCGACCCAACCCGGCGCAGGCTGCATACCCGCTCCCGTGTGTCCCTGGGGCAGAGGGGTAATATGATTGCTTAAAGATTAAACTGGCACTCATATTCAGTCCCGTTGCCCACACAAAGGCAGCGGGTTTTATTTTTAGGGCTTGATCTGGATAGCGAAAGGAATTGTGATGACAACTTCGTCCATTACACAGACAGAGATCGCAAATAAGACAACTGCAAGAGCGCATAAGAAGATCGCCGTGCTGGGTTGCGGCAAGATGGGAACCATCCTGTTGGAATCTTTTCTTGATCGTAAACTGATCGCGCCGGAAGAGGCCATTGCCACGGTGCAGCATGGTGAACGCAGTCAGGACCTGTCGCGTGTACTCAGCGGCGTTCCCGTGGGCACGGACAACCGCGTCGCCGTCGCCGGAGCAGAGATTGTTCTGCTGTGCGTGAAGCCCCAGGTGCTGGGGCCTTTGCTGGAAGAAATTGCTCCGGCGCTCGATCCCACCACTCTGGTGATCTCGATTGCTGCCTCCACCACCACAAGTTTCATCCAGCAAAAACTCGGCAAGAACATCCCGGTGGTCAGGGCCATGCCCAATACGCCCGCCATGGTGGGCGCGGCGATGACCGCCGTTTGCGCCGGTCCGGCTGCAACAGCCCAGCATCTGGAAACGGCGAAGCAGCTCTTTGAAAGCGTCGGTCGCGCCCTGGTGGTCGATGAAAAACATATGGACGCGATTACTGCGCTCTCCGCCAGCGGGCCGGCATTCGTGTTTGTGATTCTGGAGTCGCTGGCAGAAGCCGGTGTAAAAGTAGGATTGCCACGCGAGATGGCGACAACGCTTGCGGCTCAGACTCTTTATGGTTCGGCCCAGCTAGCGCTTGAAACCGGACATCATCCGGCGTTGCTGAAGGACGCCGTCACTACGCCCGCGGGCTGCACCATCGAAGGCCTGATGGAACTGGAAAAAGGCGGCCTTCGCGTGACCCTGATGAATGCAGTGATCAAGACAACGATCAGGGCCAGGGAGTTGATGACGAGCTAGAAACCGGTACTTTGTACTTCGTGCTTGGTATTTGGTGCTGAGACGCATTGAATCGAGTTTGCCGAATACTAATTACCAACTACTAAGTACCTGCTTTTGCCATCAACCAGCAGCCTACAGGGATTGCTTCGTTCAGGCCGATAATGTACACTTTTTGCTGATGTCACTTTCTGTCTCCAACATGGCCATGTGCTGTTGCGCGATGGCTATGCGTGTGTTCACGCCGAGGCAGAAAGGTTCATAGCAAGTTTTTATTCAGCAATCATGAACCCGCTGCCTCAGGCAGCGGGTTTTTTAGTTTAGCTGAGAATTGCGCCGCAGCTATCGGCGGATCGAAGCTAGAGGAGAAAAGAGTATGAGCACGAACCTGCGCTACGAATTGCGATGTCGCGAATGCCAGACCCTCTGGGGCAACCAGCCGATTTCTTTCTGCCAGAACTGCTTCGCCCCGCTGGAAGTGGCCTATGACTGGGACCGCATCGGCAAAGAGATCAGCAAAGACAAAATCGCAGGCCGCGCCACCAACCTGTGGCGTTACAAAGAGCTGCTGCCTCTGCCTGACAACTATGACGGCTCTACCCCCGCCGGCTTCACACCTCTGCTCAAAGCAGCCAAGCTGGGTGAGACTGTCCGCAGCAGGTCGCTATACCTGAAGAATGATGCCGTCTGCTTCCCTACGCTCAGCTTCAAAGATCGCGTGGTTGCTGTTGCGCTCACCCAAGCACGCAACTTCGGCTTCGATGTCGTCAGTTGCTCTTCCACCGGCAACCTAGCCAATGCCGTTGCAGCACAGGCCGCGCGCGCAGGATTCAAAGCTTGCATCTTTATCCCTTCCGATCTTGAGCCCGCGAAGGTTTTAGGCACGCAGGTTTATGGTGCGCAGATCGTTCGCATTGACGGCAATTACGATCACGTGAATCGCCTGTGCTCGCAGATCGCGGACAAGCACCGCTGGGGTTTCGTCAACGTGAATCTGCGGCCTTACTACGCCGAAGGCTCGAAGACTGTGGGCTATGAAATCGCCGAGCAGCTTGGCTGGCGCCTGCCTGACAATATCGTTGTACCGATGGCGGGTGGATCGCTGATTACTAAGATCTACAAAGCCTTCAAAGAGCTGATCAACCTTGGATTTGTCGAAGAGAAACAGGTCAAGTTCTTTGGCGCGCAGGCCACCGGTTGCAGTCCTATCAGCGTGGCCGTAAAAGCTGGACGCAATGAGATTGAGCCGCAGAAGCCAAAAACAATCGCACGGTCGCTTGCCATCGGCAACCCGGCGGATGGTTTTTACGCCGCCAAGACAATCCTTGGCAGTGGCGGATGGGCGGAAGATTCCAGCGATCCAGAGATCGTTGAAGCCATGGCCTTGCTGGCCGAATCCGAAGGCGTCTTCACTGAAACGGCGGGCGGCGTCACCGTTGCTGCGGCACGCAAACTTTACGCGCAAGGGCGCATCCGTCCGGATGAGACGACCGTCCTCTGCATCACCGGCAACGGCCTTAAGACCACGGACGCTCTTGCGGGCAAATTCGATACCGTTGAGCCGATTCCACCGAAGCTGGCTGCATTCGAACAATTTCTTGAGACCCAGTTCGCCGGCGCGCGTGCGGCGAGCAAAGGAGCTGCCTAATGGGCGTTAAAGTTTCCATTCCAAGTGCATTTCGGAGGCACACTGAAGGCGCCGAACATTGCGAGTGTGACGGCTCTGATCTGGCTGGATTGCTGGATTCCCTCGGCGGTCGCTTCCCTGACCTCAAGCCGCACTTGCGCGATGAACAGGGCAACGTTCGCCGCTTCCTGAATATTTACGTCAACGATGAAGACATTCGCTTCCTCGGCAAAGACTACAAGTTCAAAGAAGGAGATGAGGTGACGCTGGTGCCGTCGATTGCGGGCGGCTAGTTTTTCTGTAACCCCGAGCGAAGCGAGAGGGCCCTATAGTTGCGATGAACCTGTCTACAGGTGAGCTAATTCTTTCGCATAGGTGCGTGGTCAATCAGCGCCGCATTGACCAACCTGAAATTCATCGTACCTATATGGATCTATCATTTCGCTCGAGATTGCAGGTAGATGCTCCGCTAGAATCGATAACCTTCCCCGAGCCACTTCGCCCACAATCAAAATAGCAGGCGCGTAAATTCCCTTGGCCGACGCGAGTTCTTGAAGCGTCAGATAGCGCACTTCTTCGTTTGCACGTCCCGCATTCGAAACCACAGCACACGGCGTTGTCGGCTCGTGTCCTGATTCGAACAGACCCTGCACAGTCTTGGAGTAGTCAGGACCAGGCATGTAAAGCGCATACGTGCAACGCGCAGGGCCCACGGTCTCGCTCAACGATGCATTCCGGCAATTATGGGCCGTAACCACTACCAAAGCTGAAGCTTCACGGCGATCGGTCAGCGTGATTTTGGCGGAAGCTGCGGCAGCGCTGGCAGCCGTAACGCCAGGGATAATTTCAAACGCAACTCCCGCTCGACGGAGCGCTTCCAGTTCTTCACCCAGTCGGCCAAATACGGCTGGGTCGCCGGACTTGAGCCGCACGATTGTCTGGCTTTGCGTCTCTCGGGCATGCCACACCATCAGCGCGTTGATCTGTTCCTGGCTGCGGCCGTGGCGACCGCAGCGCTTGCCCACGTTGATCACTTGCGTTGAGGCCGGACAGAGATCAAGTATCTCCTGCGGCACCAGATCGTCGTGCAGCACTATCTGCGCTGCGCGCAGCACTGTGGCGGCGCGCAGGGTCAATAGGTCGGCCGCACCGGGGCCGGCGCCCACAATGTAAACCTTTCCAGGCACGATCAGGCGCTTTTCTTTTGGCTGATGAAACCGCCTTCGGTCCACTCTTCCACAGCGTCAACCAGGCGGTGCAGCAATTGATCGGCATTGCCAATCATATTGAGCCCCTCATGCTGATGCTCTTTCAACGCGTGCCTCAGTTTGGCTTCCAGCTCTGACTTTCTCAAGTGGTCCATGGTTCCCTCCGTGAATAGATTTATTTGATAATTTTACCGGCTTACACTGGGCCAGCAACATTAATAATTCCTTACGGCGCTCCGTGCGCGGCAAGACCTTGCGCATCATGTCACGCATCCGACCCAGCCATGCAGTCCATGATTCATACTCCGGACCGAATTCATTTTCAAGCTTTTTACGCACATGCTGGCTAAGGGCCGGGCTATTCCCGCTAGTGGAAATTGCGATCTGGAACTCTCCGCGGCTGACCACCGCCGGAGCATAAAAATCGCAGTATCTCGGATCATCCACCGCATTCGCCAGTGCGCCGAACTTACGGGCTTCCTGGTACACCACACGGTTCGTATCTTCACAGTCCGTGCAGGAGATCACCAGGAAATAACCGCGCGTCATCCCTGGGCGAAATTCAATTCCTTGGTGTTTAATGCGTCCCTGGTGCGCCCAAAGGCGTATGCGCGGTGTGATCTGCGGCGAAATCACTGTGACGTCCGTGGCCGAGCGCAGCACTGCTTCTATCTTTTGCTCGGCAATTGGGCCGCCGCCAACAATCAGCACCTTGTGTCCCTCAAGCTTGAGAAAAATTGGATAAAGAGACATGGCTATCCTTCCACTCCGTGCGGCACTCTGCCGGGTGAGGGATCACGCAATACGGGCGGCAGGTCTTGCCCCGCAAGAAAAGTCCGCAGGGCCGATTCTGAATGGCGCGCGAAAAACTGCCGTAAATTTTCCCTGCCATGGCGCTCATCGAGATAGCTGCGCAGCAGACGCTCAATGGCATCCGGCACTTCACTGGCCGGGCACCGGTAACCCACCGGACGGCCAAACCCTGCGTGCTCGCCGACAGCGCCGCCAAGACAGAAGTAGTAAGCATCTTGAATGCGGCCCGCAATCTTGAGCTTCTTGCCTTCCAGGCCGATATCCGCAATGCGATGCTGGCCACAGCTGTTTGGGCAGCCTGTTACGTTGAGTTTCAATTGCTGATCAAACTCAGGGATACGGTCTTCCAACTCTTCCACCAGCCAGCGGGTGAAGGCTTTGGTTTCCGTGATCGCCAGCTTGCAGAACTCGCTGCCGGTGCAAGCCACCGCGCCGCGCCAGAAAGGGGAAGCCGCAACATGAAGCCCCGCTGTTTCCAGTCCAAGAGTTACAGCCGCGGTGTTTTCGCGCGGCACGTTCACAATCACCAGGTTCTGAGTGTTCGTGGTGCGAAGCTCGCCATTGCCATAGCGCTCCGCCAGATCAGCCGCCGCCCGTAGCTGGTGTGGATTGATGCGTCCGCGCAGCACGGCCGCGCCCACGTAGAAAAGTCCCGGCTGTTTTTGCCGATGCACGCCAACATGGTCGCGAAACACATCGTCAGGCTGCTGCTCCAGAACTCCTGGCTCCAACTTGTACCCTAGTTTGCGCTCCAGTTCATGCAAAAATGATTCGGCGGTCCAGCCGTGCTGCAGGAAGAGATATTTCAACCGGGCGCGCTCGCGATTTTCCCGCAGTTCGTCGGCATCTCGGAAGATTTCGGCCACAGCCTTGCTTACCGGGATGACCTGCTCCCAGCGCACAAAAGCATTGAGTCGCACGGCCAAGTGAGGCTCGGTGGAAAGTCCTCCACCCACGCGAATGGAAAATCCGGCTTCTGTATTGCCTGCCACCTCGCGGACTGCGGGCGTGAAAGCCAGATCATTGATCTCAGGATAAGAGCACCAATCCTGGCAGCCACTGATGCTGATCTTGAACTTGCGCGGCAGGTTATAAAAATCGGGATTGTCGACAAGCAACTGCGTTACTTCATCGACCAGCGGTGAAGCGTCGCAAAACTCATGCGCGTCCAAACCGGCGAGTGGGCAGCCCGTGACGTTGCGCGTCACGTCACCGCACGTCGCCATTGAAGTCAGGCCGCAATCAAAAAGCGTCTGCAATACATCTGGAAGATCTTTGATCGTGATCCAGTGAAGTTGTATGTTCTGCCGCACCGTAATATCTGCAATGCCGCCCGCATACTTTTCCGTGAGACCGGCGATAGCACGTAACTGCTTTGCATTCACAAAACCATTGGACAAACGAATTCGCAGCATGAAATACGGCATAGTGCGGCCTTCGCCGCCAACTCCACCGACTGCGCCCGCGCCATCTCCCTGCGTGTAAATACCCCACCAGCGGAAATAGGTTTTTATCCAGGAGTCCGGCACAGCCGACAAGCCCTGGCTGGCAAACTGCCGTATTTCTTCAAAGCACTCCCAGGGATTCTTCTCCGCTTTCAGGCGTTCTGCCCGCTGGGCCTTGGTTTCTTTGGCGGCCATGCTGGTTCCAGTGCTCATAGTTTCCGCAGTCTTTCCTAGCAAAGAGTTTAAGAATGTCCCAAAAAGTAAAAAGCCCATCGCGTCTGGCGATGGGCCCTGTTTCCTAAGTTTAAATGCGAATTAGGTAGCAGTTTCTCCAGCCAGAGACACGGTGGTCACCTTGCAACAACAAGTACACATGTCCTGGCGAATGACTGTCATGGAAAGAAAGTATACGCGACTAAATTCAGGTGTCAAGATTAACCCGTCGCTTCAACCCTTCAGATGAGTGCCAGAATGGGACTGATTCATTTCTTTTGGAAGACTGTGCAGCTCTGGTTCCGGGAAAGAACGGGCGCATCGCCCGGCAGAAATGACTTAACTATAGCTTTGGTTATTACTTAAGATTTCTTGACTCTCGCCATAAATTCGGGCTATAGTGCCTTTTAATGCGGGATCGCCAGAGCATCTTCGCCGTAAGCATGTGCTTGACAACAACAAGCACACGCACACCTATGCGAAAATCCGGCGAGCCGTCAGCGTAACGAAGCAGCAATCATAAGTTCCTGACCCACTCGCCGAGAGCGAGTGGGTTTTGTGCTTTTGGGCCATTCAAATTATGAGTCGATCAAACTTGGATAATTCGGTGTATGGCTGGCGGGCAGTGGTTCCGGCCACCTCCGCTAATCTGGGCTGCGCCTTTGATTGCGGCGGCCTCGCCCTGAGACTCTACCTTAGAGCGCTATTCATTCCTTCCGCCGGCGCAGAGTTGAGCCTGGAGTATCAGGGAAAGACGCCTGAGCGCTTTCCCATGGCAAGTTCAAATCTCGTCCTGCACGCGCTACGACTTGCGGCACAACGGCTTGACGCACCTCCACCGGCCGGTCACGTGCTGGTGCAGAATGATATCCCAATCAGCGTCGGGCTGGGCAGCAGTGCGGCTGCCGTGATTGCGGGCCTGCTGCTTGGAATCCAACATAGCGGAAAGCAAGTTGCTCCGGAGTTGCTTTTGCGGTGGGCGGAAGAGATTGAAGGTCACATTGATAATTCGGCCGCCGCTTACTATGGCGGCCTGGTACTGGCGCTTTCCAACAACGTGGAGCGCGTGGTCGTGGCCAGGACTAACTTTCCCGAAAGCATCCGCCTGGTGATCGTCACGCCGTCAATTACTGTGCCTACGCACCAGGCACGAGAGGTCCTGCCCAGGAAGTATGACCGGGCTGACGTGCTGCATACACTGCAACGGACTTCTATCCTCGCCGCTACCTGCTTCTCAGGAAACTTTGATCTCTTTCCGGAGTTGTTCCAGGACAAATTGCATCAACCATACCGGCAGCAACTGGTGCCGGGAATGGAACGCTGCCTGGCCCTGCGTCTTCCCGGCTTGCTTGGAGTAGCAATCAGCGGCTCAGGTTCATCAGTGATTGCCTTTACCACAAGCGACGAGATGCGAGTGGCCGAAGAGCTACAGAGAATCTTTGCCCAGGAAGGTATGCAGACAGAGGCAACGTTCACCCTGGCCGATAACAATGGCGCAGGCGTGACTCGCGAACTTATACCTCTGATGGAAAGAATTGGAGCAGTGCTACAGAAGTTGGAGAAATCGTGATGTACGGAAAGCGTTTGATCGTAATGAAGTTTGGCGGTACCTCTGTAGGAAATGCCGAGAGGTTCCGCCAGTGCGCCGCAATCGTCAGTGAGGCGGCAAAGCATGACCGGATCGTGGTGGTGGTTTCCGCCATGGCGGGTGTGACTGACTTGATTTTCAAAACCATTGAGGCGGCACGGCACGGCGACGCTTCTGTTACAGAAACTCATTTGCAAAGATTTGAGGGCTTGCATCGTGAGCTCGCATCAAGTTTGTTTGAACATCAGCGCCTGATCGCCGCGAATGACTATATTGCAGAAGTCATGGCACAACTGCAAAATGCCTGCCACGCGCTCTCAGCATTGAGGTCGGATATTTCTGCGCAGACTGCTGACTCCCTTGTCGCATTGGGAGAACGCGTATCCGCCTGTGTTCTGGCGGGTTATCTTCAGCGACTGGGAACCAATGCCGAGTTTGTCCGCGCGGAACAAGTAATTGTAACCGACAGCAATTTTGGCAACGCTGCGCCGGACATTGAAGCCACGCGCATTCAGTGCAAGCAATCGCTGCTTCCTCTACTTGAACGCGGCATTGTGCCCGTGGTCGCCGGCTATAGTGGCGCCGACTCGCAAGGCAAGTCCACGACGCTGGGGCGTGGAGGCTCTGATTATTCCGCCACCATCATTGGAGCAGCGTCTGGCGCGGATGAAGTGTGGATCTGGACCGACGTGGATGGGGTGCTCACGGCTGATCCGCGCATTTGTCCTGACGCTGCTACTCTGCCGGAAATCAGCTTTGCAGAGGCGATCGAGCTGGCATATTACGGCGCAAAGGTGATTCATCCCAAAGCCGCATATCCGGCCGCGGAGGCGGGCTTCCCTGTCTGGATCAAAAACTCATTCCGCCCTGAAGTTGCCGGAACCAAGATCACGAATGACGCCCGGCCAGCCAACTCGCCTGTCAAGTCCGTGACTTCAGTAAAAGACGCCACGCTCATTTCCTTATTCACGCGACGTGATATTCATCCCGTGGAACTGTGGGGAAGGCTGTTCCTTCGTCTGGGGCAGGAACAGATTGAAGTCCTGTTTGCGACGCAGTCATCACCTGAGCATGCGCTCGGCTTGGTGCTGCGCAAAGCCGATGCAGGGCGCGTACTGCAGTTGATTCACTCAATCTTCCGTATTGAGCTGGCACAAGGCGTGCTGCTGCCGGCGGAGGTCAACAATGAGATTGCTGTCGTGGCAGTTCTGGGCGAGTCAATGAAAGGCACCTGCGGAATCCTGGGCCGGGTCTTTTCCGCGGTGGCGCGATGCGATGAGAGCGTGATCGCCGTGGCGCAGGGAGCCAGTGAACTCAGCATCTGTTTTGCCGTATCGGCGGCGCGTAGCGCGCAAGTTGTGCGTGCCGTGCACGACGAGTTTTGCCAGCCCGCAGGAGCGAATATTCCTGTATGCCTTCGCCCCAGCGTTTCTATTGCGGGGGCGCAATGAGTACAGTACCGATGAAGCCGCCGGTCGCGGCGCACTTTTTGCGCTGTGTCCACTGTGCCAAAGTACAGGAGACTGCCGATCGAATGTTCCGCTGTACGCAATGCTCGGAGCTGCTGGAGGTCGTTTATCCGGAATGGGCATCGGCGCCGCCGGAGTTCGCGCTGCGCTTGAAAGAAATCTGGCGCGAACGGCGAGGATCCTCACTGCCGGAAAATTCGAGCGGCGTTTGGCGCTTCCGCGAGTTGTTGCCGCAGGTCGATCGCCAAAACATGGTCACTATGTGCGAAGGCAACACGCCTCTAGTCCCACTCAGAAAAGTTGCACGCGAACTACATCTGCCAAACCTCCTGGTGAAACATCAAGGCATGAACCCCACAGGATCATTTAAAGATACTGGGATCTCCGCCGCAATCACCATGGCAAAGGCTGAAGGATTTTCCTGGGTATGCTGTGCTTCCACAGGAAATACGTCAGCTTCGGTCGCTGCTTACGCGGCGCGGGCGGAAATGAAGAGCATCGTCCTTTTGCCTGCCGGGCAGGTTGCCGCCGGAAAACTGGCGCAGGCCCTGGAATACGGCGCAAATGTCTTGCAACTGCGCACAGACTTTGATGGCTGCCTGAGAGTTTTGCATGAAGTCGTCCGCAAATTCTCTGCGTATCTTTTGAATTCGCTCAACCCTTACCGGCTGGAAGGGCAGAAAACGGTGGCGTTTGAATTAATGGAGCAGTTGGACTGGCAAGTCCCTCAACATGTAATTGTGCCCGGCGGAAACCTGGGCAATAGTTCGGCGTTGGGTAAGGGATTTATGGAACTGCGCGAGCTTGGCCTGATCCAGTCGCTGCCCAAGATTTCCATCATTCAGGCCGCCGGAGCCAATCCGCTCGTCCGCACCATGCGAGAAAACGGGGGTACAGAATTAATTCGCGTGACTCCCGAGACCAGGGCAACGGCCATTAGGATCGGCAATCCCGCTTCCTGGCGAAAGGCAGTAAGCGTTCTGAAAAATACAGGCGGCGCATGCGAAGAAGTCACCGAAAAAGAGATTGCCTTGGCCAAGGCAGAGCTTGGCGCGGAAGGCATCGGCTGCGAACCGGCATCGGCAGCAACTCTGGCTGGGCTAAAAAAACTGGTAGCCGCAGGATTTGTGAAGTCCGCGGATAGGGTCGTCCTGGTGCTTACCGGGCACATGTTGAAGGACATCGACTACATGAAGCAGTTACCGGGACAAAACCTGCTTGGTCCCATGGACGCAGACGGTGATGCGGTAATCCGGACCCTGGAGCAAATCTATGCACGGCATTGAAGACGCCATAGAAAAGCGGAAACCGTCCAGACACAACCCAGAGCAGGTGCGGGTCGGCATCATTGGCTACGGCACCGTGGGTCGCGCCACGGCTGAGATTCTCTCCAGCCACGCTGAAGAGATCAGTCAGAAAACGGGGGGCATTTGTATCGTCGTTACCCGAATCTGCCGTAAGAAGCCGCGCGCCACTGAACTGGGTGTTAATGGAATCACTGTAGTTTCTGACTGGCGGCAGGTGGCCACCGCTAATGACGTGGATATCGTGGTGGAAGCAATCGGCGGAACTACCGTCGCCCGTGACGTCGTTCGCACAAGCCTGGAAAACGGTAAGGCTGTAGTGACCGCGAACAAGGCTCTCATTGCGTTGCATGGCGATGAACTGTTTGCTCTGGCGCAGGAGAAAAATCTTCCTATAGGAATTGAAGCCACAGTCGCCGGGGGCGTGCCCGTGATCCGCGCAATTTCTGAAGCGCTGGCTGCGGACCGGATCCAGGCCGTTTACGGAATTGTGAATGGGACGTGCAACTACATTCTTACGCAGATGGAAGAACACGGCATTGAGTTCGCGCACGCCCTGGAGCAGGCACAGGCCGCCGGCTACGCTGAAGCTGACTCCAGCCTGGACATCGACGGGCTGGACGCTCGCGACAAGATTGCTATCCTGGCGCGCATTGCTTTCGGCCACTCCGTGGTGACCTCGGAGATTCCCGTTACCGGCATCCGCAACATCACGTCCACTGATTTCCATTATGCGCATCGGCTGAATTCGACCATCCGCTTGGTCGCATCGGCAGAGCGGGCGGCAGGGGGCGTACACATTGCGGTACAACCTTGGCTGGAGCCACGCGACTCAATGCTGGCCAAGGCCGCAGGCGCAAACAATGCAATTTTTATTGCCGGTGAAAGCGTTGGCACGCAGATGCTTTACGGACGCGGCGCGGGAGGCAGCGCCACCGGCACCGCTGTGCTTTCAGATGTCTTACAGATTGCTCGCCAGATTGCGCGGGGGCAGACAGAGAGCAGTCTGCTGAAAGGCTTTCATCGCGCTGAGCCATTGCATCCACTGCCCCGCCCCAATCCGGTGAGCTGGTTCCTGCGCCTTACTGTGAACGATCAGCCGGGAATCCTTGCGCGCACGGCAGAAGCGATTGCTCGCGAAGGAATCAATATTGACTCCGTAATCCAGGAACCCAACATGGCCAAAGACCGCCTCTCATTTGTAATTACGCTGGAGCCGACGCTGGAAACAACCGTTCAACGCGCCGTGGAGGCGATTGATCGATTTGAATTCATGCGAGCGCCGGTGCTCCTGCTGCCGATGATTTCTTCATCCGAAGAACACGTGTAGGAAATTTGGTGATTGAGTGATTTGGTAAATGAGCAAATGAAACCTGCAGGTTGACGGGTGAAGCGTCCTCGGGCTCAATCTTCATTTACCAAATTCCCAATTTACTCATTTACCAAATCCGCTCGGTTCGGGCTCAGCAGAGCCGTCCGCGCGCGGATCAGATGCCGCCCAATTCATCCCTGTTTTCGAGTTGTGCATTACCGCCTGGCCGCGCCCCATGAGCGCGGTGTATTCGGCGCGGACAATCAGGTTGTGGCCTTTCTGTCGCAAAGCCTGGATTACGTCCGGCGCAACGCGCGATTCGATCAAAATATCGCAAACGACCTCGCCGCTGGTTACAGTAAAGCGCGGCGCCTCCAGCGCTCCCTGAATATTCATTCCGTAATCAACCAGGTTGGAAACGAATTGTGCATGCGCCAATGGTTGATTGGCTCCGCCCATGATTCCGAATCCTATGTGCACATCATCGCGCTCCATAAACGCCGGAATAATTGTGTGGAATGGACGTTTGCGCGGCTGCAACGCGTTGGGGTGGGATGGATTGAGCGAAAACAACGCCCCACGGTTCTGCAGGGCGAAGCCCATGCCATTCACTACCACGCCAGAACCAAAAGCCGAATAATTGCTTTGAATCAGAGATGCGATGTTCCCGTCTTTATCCACGGCGGCCAGATACGTTGTGTCGCTGGTGGCGGGATGACCGGCGCCTGGATTGCAATTGGCTTTTTCCGGATTGATTTTTGCGGCGCGCTCTTTTGCGTAGTTCTTATCCAGTAAACCGGTCACCGGAACCGCGGCGAAGCGCTGATCGGCGTTATAGCGATAGAGGTCTGCATAAGCGAGCTTCATGGCCTCAATTTTTTTGTGCAGTTCTATTGTGCCCTTTGGGCCGCCTTTGTCAGGCTGAAAGGTTTCCATGATATTGAGCATTTCCAGAGCGGCCATGCCCTGGACGTTCGGCGGAAGTTCGTAAATTTTCCAGCCGCGATAGGTGGTTGAGATCGGCTCAACCCATTCGGCGGAAAAATCCGCCAGGTCCTGCAGCTCCATTGTGCCGCCCATGGCAGAAGACGTTTGCACGATGGCCTGCGCAATCTCGCCTTTGTAAAAAGCATCGCGACCTTTTTCCGCGATCAGCCGCAACGCTTTCGCAATGTCAGGATTGTTGAATGTTGCACCCAGCTCCGGCACTTTACCACCAGGGAGAAACACTCTTCTCGCTTCTGCCGTTTTACCAAGCTTGCCTTCTTCGGCGGCCCAGTAATCCTGGATTATTTCCGGCACCGCATAGCCGTGTTCAGCGTAATAAATGGCCGGCGTGAACAAATCTTTCCAAGGCAGCTTTCCAAAACGCTTATGCGCCTGGCTCCAGCCATCGACAGCCCCGGGAACCGTGACGCTGTGAATGCCGTCGTGCGGCATGGCTGTAATTCCATGCTTGGCCAGGAATTCGATGGTCAGCTTTTGCGGTGCCCAGCCACTGGCGTTCAGTCCATAGAGTTTCCCGGCTTTTGCGTCCCAATAAATCAGGAAGAGATCTCCGCCGATCCCGTTCATCATGGGCTCCGTCACTCCCAGAACGGCATTCGCGGCGATGGCCGCATCTATTGCCGAGCCACCATGGGCCAGGGTCTGCGCGCCGGCCTGCGAAGCCAGGTAGTGGCTCGTAGCCACAATGCCCCGATCCGTCATCACGATAGAACGGCCATAGGAACGGTCTTGAGTGGAAGCGTTATAGGTCATCAGAAAAACCAAAACGATAGGAATAATTGCGCGCAACTGGCACCTCTGGATTGCAGCGAAGCATTATAGCCGTCATCAACTTTTCTTCCAGCTAAATCTCCTTCCAATGATGGCTTTGATGATCAAGTGGTCCGTAGAGCGCGTCACACCCCATCCAGCACCGAAGTTAATTTCCCAATTGGGTGAGACATTCAAGTCAATTGCAGGAACAAACTGCTGTTGTTGTTCCGCCACAGGATCAAAGCTGCCGATCGGCCCCAGAGATCCGTAATACTCCAAGCCGCCGGCCACAACTTTGGAAAAGTCATAGGACATCTTTGCGTTGGGAGAAAATTCAAAACCCAGGCTGGCATTGTCACCGTGCAGGGATTTATCGATAGTGGGATTGAAAGAGAGATACCAGGGGCCGATCTTTTTATCAATGATTGGACGCATCTCCCAGGTCCATGTGTCGGCGGAAAAGCTATGGCGCTGATAGCCAACCTCATTCGAAAGACTCAAACCCACGGGCCAATGCCATTTCTCCGGAATGCGGAAGCGGGGACGTATATGGTCGCCCACCCAGTCCCAGCCATCACCCGAGCGGGCACTGGTAAAGATATAAAAGCCGGTCTCAAACCAGTCATTCCATCCCTGAGTTATTTCAATGGTTTCATGCACGGCGTGATTCGTGGGCCGGACGCCATCCACCACACTTTTTTCGCCCTGAGCAGTCCAGTTGGTATGGAATTCCACCATGGTGCTGTGCGGCTCGACCGTATCGGCGCCATAGACTTGGATCTCATAGTTATCCTGCGCCATCAAATGGACCGGACACATCCATGCCAATGAAATAATGAACAGAATCGCCTTTGCGATCATTGCCTCACCCGAAGAAATACACAGAAGATTGGTTATAGACGTTTGCCGCGACAAACTCAAACCCGGCGCACAGCCGTGCATCATCGGCATAGAGGCCTGAGATTCCGGGCGCAAATAAAGAGGGCCGCTTCATAGCGGCCCCCTTTATACCTTTTCTCTACCTGCCTCTTATGTTCAGGCTGCTTTGGCAGCTCTTTTTCTTTCAGCCCAGCGCTTTTTCATCATTTCTGAAATGCGCCTTTTGGCAGCCGCGCTTAAACGCCTGCGTCCGCGCCTGCCACCACCCACAGCCGCAATGCCACGACGGCCATTCATTGAACCGCGAAGAGCGGAAATAGCCTGCTCCAGGCGGTCTCTTTCTGATTCTAGCTCCGAGATGATCTGTTGCGTATCCATATAGCTCCTTCCGAGAGCATGCTACCAGCGTGGAATCTATCCTGCAAGGCGAATTAGGCTAGAACTCCCCTAAAGTGAATGATAGACCCACCCTTTCCTGGGCCTATTTGTGAGATAGCTTTCAGTCGATTATGACGGAAGCGGGCAAGCATTAAGTTTCTATGGCATATTTCCTAATTTAATTTCGCGATTCATGGTTTATAGAAAATGTATAGTTGTTACTCTTATCCCATTCTGCTGCTCGTCGCTTACGTAGGACTGGATTCTTCATCCTAAAATAAATTTTCATAGGCTTGCTCGCTACATTAAAAAACGGGTCGAAGTTGCTGTTCGTCACAGATCTGAGGCGGCTTATTCGTTTCTCAGCGAACTGGCGCGATGCGAGAAAACCATGACTCCATCTTTCAGAGAGTAAACTCCGGTTTAGAACCCAACCGAGGCTTCTCAAGCAGCAACGGCAATGCCCAATCAACAGCCCGCTGGTTAATCTGTCCCAGTTTAGGGTTATTCCGCTTAGACTTATCTCCTATGCATGCCAGCGTCAATAGCCTATTGAGCTCAGAACAAAGAGATAACCGGGCAATATTGAACAGATTGGCTTGTTTGCATCGCAATACAAAAAGACAATGTTTCGATCTAGGTAAGCATCGGTATACGATCCTTAAGCGGACTGGCAACTATCCCGAGTAAGAAGAACAGCCAACTGCCTAGCTGGGGAAGTGGAAGTGCACGTCATGTTTGGATGGAATCGCCACGCCGTTCCTTGTTGCCGGATGAAAGCGCCAGTCCCGCAAAACCGCGATCACGCGATCGTCAACGCCATGACCAAGACCTTGAAGAAGCCGTTCCTCTACTACAGCGCCCTGGGCATCAATCGTGATTTCCACGATTACGTCGCCCTGGATACCAGTCGGTAGCTCTGATCGGTAAATCTTGAGATCCTGGAAGGCCACAGGCAGAGCGGGCTTAACCTCATCACCACTTGCGAGCCCATCATAGGCCGAGCCATTTTGGGAACCGACTTCAGCCTGATTCGGAGTCTTATCTGCCTCTTCGACTACATTGATGCGTTTGCGAAGCCTGGTTTTTTGTGGCTTCTTGTGCACGGGAACCGGCAGCGAGAGAAGAGGCGGACTGCTTGAAGCGGCCAGCTGAAGATCATTCGGAACATATAATATGATCGATGATGGAGTCGCACTGCCGCCTTCGCCGCGCGCAATGAGAGCAGGCCTCACAAAAACAGGAAGCGTAGGCCAGCACAACACTATCACCACCAGTAAGTGGATTGCGGATGAAACCCAGACAGAGAAACTCCAACGGCGACGCCGAGCCCGCTCGCTCCGCGTCAGGGTATTCCATTCCTGCCGGTCCTGCTCGAAAGAAAGATCCATCGCCCCCGTCTGGTTAGACGGTAAGCCTATTTTAGTGTTATCAAGCGGACATTTAAAACCACAAAAGTACAGCCATTGTGGTGGCACAGGCGAAGAATTGGAGTATAAAAGCTCTATTTGGAAGCTTGTAAACTCTAGAGGCTATCAATAGCCGCCCTAAGTTCACGCACGCTGCTTTCTTTAACCACTTCATGCTGATATTCGCGGTTGGGGAGCGTACCCATCTCAATCTTCTGGTTACGATACTTCATGGTGCTGGTAACGGTGGTACCCAGGCCGGCATGGACCTCAGTGGCGTTGGAATACCCAAGCACTGCTTTCACATTTGCTATGGAGAGTTCGCCACAAACCATTACAGAAATTCGGCCTTCTGATTGTTGAACCAAATTCTTCAGGGTGGGCATTGCGTCCACGGCGCTCCTCTTGCTGCCGGAGGTCAAAACGCGGTCCGCTCCAACGTCCACCAGGTCTTCCAAGGCCTGCTCCAAATCGCATGACATATCGAAGGCGCGATGACATGTGACCTTAAGAGGATGGGCCATATCAATCAACTGCCGCATCCGGTCTTTATCCATCATGCCATGGGTATTCAGTAAGCCAAACACAACGCCGTTCGCGCCAAGCTGCTTTGCAATCAGAATGTCACGCTGCATGATGCCGAACTCATCAGGGCCATAGCAGAAATCACCACCGCGCGGCCGAATCATTACATGAAGACCGATAGCAATCGTCTTGCGCACGGCGGCAATCATGCCTGCGCTGGGCGTGATACCTCCTTCATAAAGGCCAGCACACAGTTCAACCCGATCAGCGCCGCCACGCTCTGAATTAACAGCAGACTCCACGGAGTCGATGCAGACTTCCAGCAATATCTTGCCGGGACGAATTTGTGGGTGGGCTACCACACGCGGCAACGATTCTCGCGGACCATGGGCTGCCCGGATTTGCAGCTGAACGCCTGCTGAAATTCCGGGATGTTCACCATGAGGCCATTCACGCGGTATTTGCCCGGAGAGTGCTCATTGGTGATGGCGCTGGCGCGCAGGTTTTCCGGACGCTGGTTTTCACAAGCCCATTGTGCGTAGCCGATAAAGAAACGCTGGTCCGGCGTAAAGCCATCACGGTTTTCCAGTTGTTTTCCCTTAGTGTCAGCCTTCCACGCCATATACGCCAGGATCAGCCCACCCAGGTCGGCAACGTCTTCACCTTCCGTGAGCTTGCTGTTGATCTTGATATCGTCCACGATCGTGTAACCGGCGTACTGGTCCACGATGCATTGCGCGCGCTTTTCAAATTGCGCACCATCTTCCTTGGTCCACCAGTCGCGCAGGTTGCCTTTGGCGTCAAATTGCCGACCCTGATCGTCAAAACCGTGCGTCAACTCATGGCCAATTGTGCCGCCAGTGTTGCCGTAGTTAGGCGCGTCATCCATCTTAGGGTCATACAGCGGCGGCTGCAGGACGCCCGCGGGAAAGTTGATGTCATTCATCTGCGGATTGTAGTAGGCATTTACCGTGGGCGGCGTCATGCCCCACTCGCCGCGATCCAGTGGTTTACCGATCTTTGCCAGCTGGCGATTCGACTCGAATATTGTGGCGCGATGCACGTTGCCCACAAAATCATCAGGCTTAACCTCAACTGAGCTGTAGTCGCGCCACTTGTCCGGGTAGCCGATTTTGTTCACCACAGAATGCAGCTTTTCCAGGGCCTGCTTCTTCGTTTCCGGGCCCATCCATGTGAGCTGCTTGATGTCATCTTCCATTGCCTGCTCAATCAGCTTCGTCATCTTCAGGGTGCTCTGTTTCGTTTCCTGGCTGAACGCTCGATTGACGAATTCTTGGCCCAGCGCTTCTCCTAATTGCTCATCCGTTAGGCGGACACAGCGCTTCCAGCGGGGGGCAATCTGCTCCACGCCTCGCAGTGTATGGGAGTAGAAGTCGAAATTCTGCTGCACGAATTTTGAAGAAAGATACGGCGCGTTGGCGCTAGCCACGTGCCAGCGAAGATATGTTTTTAAATCGTCTAGGCTGTTGCTTTGAATCTGGCGGTCCAACTCCTGATAGAACTTTGGCTCAGTCACGTTGAACGTGCTTACTTGATCAATGCCAGCCGTTTTGAGATAGGTGTTCCAGTCGAAATCTGGAGTGAGGGACTGGAGCTGCTTGCGATCCATTTTGTGGAACAAGTTGTGCGGGTCGCGCTGCTCCACGCGGGTGAGTGAAGCCTTGGCCAGAGCGGTTTCAATCTTCATGATGGTGGCAGCTTCGCGTTTTGCTGCGTCGGGAGAATCGCCCAGCAACTCCAGCATCTTCTGCACATGGACAAGATATTTTTGCCGGATTTCTTCTGACTTTGCTTCAGGCTTGGTGTAATAGTCGCGATCAGGCAGGCCCAGGCCGCCGGCGACGGCAAACGCGATGATCTGATTGGAATCGGAAAAATCCTGGTCAGATCCAAAGCCGAAGAACAAACCCTGAGTGGCATTGGCCAGATGCTCACGCCCCAGCAGCGCGGCCAGATCTTTCTTAGTCTTGAGGGCGGCGATTTCAGCGAGAGCCGGTTTCAGCGGCGTTGCGCCCAGCTTCTCCACTTCTGCCTCATTCATACAGGCGGAAAAGTAATCACCGATTTTTTGTTGCGTCGCATTGCGGCCGCTGGTCTTCTTCGCCAGATCGTCAAGGATGCCCCAGAGAAACCGCTGATTATTGACCGTGAGCTTGCCATAAACGCTCCAGGCCGCCTGATCTGCCGGGATGGGATTGTCCTTCATCCAGCCGCCGCAGGTGTATTGGTAAAAATCCACACACGGATCGGCTGACTTATCCATTGATGGAATATCGAGGCTGGGTATGTAAGGCAGTGCGGTGACCGGCTTATCGTCGATCACCGCCACTGGGTTAGCGACACCGGGCTTCTCTGGCTTTTGCCCAGGCTGGTCCTGCGCGGAACTTTGGATGAATACTGCGGATGAGAGCAGAAGTGTAGCGGATAGAAGTTTGTTTAGACGCATTCGGCAGTCCCTCAAAAGAATCGGGGTTAGTGTACAGGAAGTAGATTCATAACGTCGCCGTGATTAAACGCTTTCAGTCACGGGAACCTCTAGCGGCAGCCCGGCTTGCTTCCATGCGTCAAAGCCGCCGGAGACATTCATCACATTTTCAATTCCTGCGCGTAGCAGCAGGCTGCAGGCAACCATGCTGCGATATCCGCTCTGGCAATGGACAGCGACCGGCGCCGAGGGGTCTAGCTCCGGCGCGGAGATCTTGAAGTTATCGAGCGGGAACCATTCCGCACCTTCAATGTGGCCGGCATGCCACTCCGGTTCGCGCCGGACATCCAGCAACTGCAAACGTGAGTTCCGGCGCTGTGATAAGTCATGCACGGTGATCTGCGGCACTGCGGCCACTGGGAACCCAGCCTGCTTCCACGCGGAGATGCCGCCTTGCAGAAAGCCGCGCGGATCTTCAATACCTACGCGCGCAAGACGAAGCCGAGCTTCCTCATATTGCTCCGGCGTATCCGCAACCAGCACTGGCCGGGCGCTGAGACCAATGATGGCTCCAGCCCATGAAGCAAACTGACCTGACAATGCAATGTTGACCGAGCCGGGTACGTGCGCGGCGGCAAAATCCGCGTTGGGACGGACATCGAGTACGAACACGCCTTGTTGCAAAAGCTCGTGAAGCTCCGCTGCGGAAATCGGCGGAAGATCGCGCAATTCTGAAAGCGGAGTGGCTCCCGCGCGGTTGATCTGTGCGTCCTCAAGAAAGTATTCCGGACGCGAAGGGAGATTCTCTGTAAGCTGGCGGATGAACTCATCCCGTGACTTGATTTGAAGCGCGTAATTGGTCAGCCTTTCTGTTCCGATGGTCGATGACCGCTCGGCACGCATGTTGCGTCCACACAGCGAACCGGCTCCGTGTGCCGGATAGACCAGCACCTTGTCGCTCAACGTCATCAATTTGCCATGCAGGCTGTCATAAAGGTTTCCGGCTAGCTGCTGCGGCGTGTGTGTTTTGGAAAGATCAGGACGGCCTACATCGCCAATAAACAAGGTATCGCCCGTGAGAACTGCCCACGGATCCCGAGACTTCTCTTCATCGGTAACAATCAGACTAATGCCTTCAGGAGTGTGTCCCGGGGTTTCCAGGGCGGCAATACGCAGCTTGCCGACTTGGACTTCTGATCCGTCATGCAACGCTACATGCGGGAATGTTGCGCCGGCCTGTGCGCCAATATAAATTTTCGCGCCTGTACGCTTGGCCAGTTCGAGATGGCCGGAGACGAAGTCGGCATGGAGATGAGTTTCAAAAACGTGGCGGATTTTAAGGCGCTGCTGCTCCGCTGCCTTCAGGTAAATCTCCACGTCGCGCTGCGGATCCACGACCGCCGCTTCGCCTTGAGATCCCAGCATGTAAGAGGCATGCGCCAGGCATCCAAGATAAAATTGCTCAAAATACATCTACACTCCTTGCAGGCGATCTGCCCGCCGGTACGTGCTGCTCTCATCATAATCTGAAATCATGCCGGTTGCTGGCGCGGTGCAGAAGCTCCCTTGATCGCATAGAAAATAATGTAAGCGTAGCAAAGCACCGGCAGGATAAATGCATGGTGAATTCCGATGTGATCGGCCAGAAAACCCTGGAGTTCAGGAATCACGGCGCCACCGACTATCGCCGCGACCAGCAGCCCCGATCCTTTTCCCGTGAGCGGACCAAGTCCGGCAATGGCCAGAGTAAAAATACTGGGGAACATAATGGAATTGAACAGACCGACAAGAATGAGCGTCCACATGGCGAAGTGGCCGAAAGTGAGCATGGAAACGGTAACCATCAGCGCGGCAACGATGGCATTGAACGCCAGCAATCCCTGAGTTCTAAATCTTTGCAGCAATGCTGAGCCAACAAATCGCCCGATCATTGCGCCACCCCAGTAATATTGCAGGTAACCGGCGGCGTCTTTCAATGAAAGGCCGCCAATTTCCTTCTGGTTAAAGTAGTTGGTCATCAGACTGCCGATCGAGACTTCCGCGCCCACGTAAACGAAGATTCCAACTGCACCCAGCACGAGCCGACGATGGCTCCAGATACTGCCTGTCGCATGGCCATGCGCTTCCGCATATTCAATGACAGGCAGCTTGAACCATGCGACCGTCCCCGCAAGCAGAATGAGCGCTATGGCAAGTCCGATATATGGTCCTTTGACAGAGGCGGCTTGCTGTACCCGGTAGCTATGCAGTTGGTCGGCGCTCATGGCCCGCACCGCTTCAATGCTTGCCGGCGCCAGCGCTGCGCCAACGATCAGCCAGCTTCCAAATCTTGGGGCAATCGTGGTTCCCAGCGAATTAAAAGCCTGCGTCAAATTCAAGCGGCTGGAGGCAGTGCGCGGCGGACCAAGAATTGCCACGTATGGATTGGCGGAAGTTTGCAAGATGGTCATTCCCGCCGCCAGCACAATTAAAGCCGTAAGAAACAGCGGGAATGATGGGATTGACGCTGCTGGAACAAACATGAGAGCGCCTGTGGCCATGGTGAGAAGGCCTGTCACCATGGACCGCTTGTAGCCGATCCACTCAACGATTTTGCCCGACGGCATGGAGAACAGGAAATAAGAAGAAAAGAAAGCAAACTGCACCAGCATGACTTCTGTGTAATTGAGGTCAAAGATGTTTTTTAGGTGCGGGATCAGGATGTCATTCAGGCAGGTAAGGAAACCCCAGGCAAAAAACAGCGTTGAGACCATTGCCATGGCCCGGCGATCGGTTTCTTCAGGAGCGTGACCAAGCAGAGCGGTGACGGAATCGGATTGGCTGAGGATTGCGATGTGGCAAGACCCGTAGGAAAATGAATGCCGCTCTGTAAAGGATAACAGCGGCCCAGCCCCCTTTTGGGATGGTGAAAATCGTCATCGGCAAGGCCCTAGACTTTCCGTCCAGTCGTTTGGCGGGAACACAGAAGCACGGGATGACCGCACACTGGTGGCGCTGGAAAGAATCAGATAGCTGCTTCAGAAAGGCTCAATCCTGAAAGCTGAAGGCGGCTTTCACTTTTCCTACTTCAATCACGTCCCCGGCATTCAACTCGCGCTGGGTGACAACTTCTTCGCCGTTGATCTTGACCTTGGCCTTGCTCTCTGATGGCGATATGAAATATTTGTTATCGCGCTTGCTGATCAGAGCGGCCGTGGTGGGCGCAAAAAAGCCTTTCAGCTTGATGGATGCCATGCTTGACTTGCCGATCATGGTCATCTTGCCGGTAAGAACGTACTTCTCCTGGTCAGTCTTCCCTTCCAGAATGCTGAGCATGCCGAGGCGATCTTTGGCGGCAACAAATGGATCCGCCATCCACGCGGGACGCGAAATTCCCAACGGACCTGAGCCTGCCGAGGGAGCGTTCTTATCGGCAAGCTTTTCACGGGCCTGCTTGGTATCCAGCATCATAGTGGCCTCAAGCTTTGGCGCGGATGGACCAGCCTTGGCGGCAGCGGCAACGGCGAAATTTGGCACTGCGCTTTCATGCTTGAACTCCACCAAATGTTTGCCGATCTTGACCTGGTCGCCATTTTTCAGCGTAGCTTTACCCACGCGTTCATTGTTGACGAACGTTCCATTGAGCGATCCAAGGTCCTCCACAATGTAGTGGTCTTTTTCCCACGTGATGCGGGCATGGTGGCCGGAAACGGCAAGATTGTCTATCTGCACGCTGTTGTCTGGCAGGCGACCAATGGTAGTTGCCGCCTGCGACAGAAAGACCTCTTTTAGTACCTGACCGTTCTGCTCAAATTTCAAATAGAGTTTTGCCATTGCTGGCCTCCGAAGAATAGCTTTCCCAAAAGTTTTTGATACCAGGGCCGATCGACAATCCGCACCAGCAAGCAAGTAATGTTGTCATCGCCACCGCATTCCCTGGCCTTCCTTACCAATTCACCGCAGGCCTGTTGCAGGCTGCGTGGACCTTGGACGATCTTTAAAATGTCGTCATCGGGCACATAACGCGTGAGGCCGTCTGACGCCATTACCAGAACGTCTCCGGGGAGCGCGACAAGGTCTTCTATATCGGCCTCAACCACTTCTTCTGAGCCCAGCGCGCGCAGGATGATGTTCTGCATTTCTGACTGCTGTGCCTGTTCCAAAGTGATGTAACCGCGGCGTACCTGTTCCATGACCAGCGAATGGTCCTGCGTGAGCTGTTGAATTGTGCCCTGACGAACAAGGTAAATTCTGCTGTCGCCAACGTTGGCGATGGCCAGCGAGTTTCCCCGCACCAGAGCCGCAACCATGGTTGAACCCATGCCATTGCGTCCATTGTGTTGCTGCCCTGCTTGAAAAATTGTCTTGTTTGCCAGTTGGATTGCATTCGCCAGGCTCTGCGCTCCGGAAGAACCGTTTTGTCCATTCGGTGATTGCTTGGCTGCGCCTTGAGTCTGGTTTCGGAAATAGTCCAGAAGAATATCCACGCCCATCTTGCTGGCGACTTCGCCGGCAGCCTGTCCGCCCATGCCGTCACAGACCACAAAAATGCCATAGCGCGAATCGAAGCCAAAATTGTCTTCGTTGTTCGTGCGCACGCACCCGACGTCGGTTTTGCCGGCAACTTCCACCGCAAGCGCCATATGTGGGTCCCGTGTCTGAACCGCTGAACTTCCTATAATTGTCCCGTTCGAAACCATTATCCTGTTTTCAAAACGATCTGTGGGGGAATTCAATATTGCTGGAGGAGATTCGTGTATTCAACTTTCCGGGGGAAGTTGGAGCGAATCTTACTAATGTTATGTGTGGGTTGCAAGTTACCGAGAGGTAGGCACGCTTAGCCGCCAATGTGGACCATGCTACGCGAAGGCTTGATAAATCCAGCTTCTCCAATGTGATGGCGGGCTTCCTTCTGGTCGACCACTGACCGAACGTAATCAGTTAATTCACTGTCAGTTGCGCCGCGATACATTCTCCCTGCCATGTCATGGTCAAGCAGGGAAAAAAGGCAAGTGCGAATCTTGCCGTCTGACGTGAGCCGTACACGCGAGCAGTGTCCGCAGAAGGGATGAGACACGGGCGCAATAATCCCGATTTCACCTTTGCCATCGTCAAAGGTATAACGACGAGCGGTCTCGCTGAGCTCGTTAGGTAGCTGGCGTACAGGACGAAATTCGTTGAGTTTTTCCAGAATTTCATCCATGGGAACCACCACGTCAGGGGACCAGACGCGATCTTCTTCCAGCGGCATGAATTCGATAAAACGAACGACTACGCCTTCTTCCCTCGAGAAGCGAGCGAATTCTACGATCTGATCTTCATTGAATCCGCGCAGAAGGACGCAGTTGACCTTGACCGGTTCCAGCCCAGCGCGTTTGGCAGCGCGGATGCCGGCCAGTACACTGGTATAACCATTGGGAACGCGGGTAATGCGGGCAAATTTTTCAGCATCGACGGCGTCCATGCTGATGGTGGCGCGACGCAGCCCTGCGTCTTTGAGCGGTTGAGCGAGTTCGGCCAGCAGGTGACCGTTGGTCGTGATTGCCAGATCGGGCCTCTCACCATTGAGCGTGCGCAACTGGGCGAGATCACGGACAAAATCCACCAGGCCGTTGCGCAGCAGAGGTTCGCCACCGGTAAGCCTTACTTTTTCTATGCCGGACTCAACGAAGATCCGCACCAAACGCAAGTAGTCAACAAAAGGGAGCTCAGAATACTGCGCGCCTTCATTGCCGGTACGGCAGTAGACGCATTTGTAATTGCAGCGATCAGTGATGCTGACGCGGAGGTCAGTGATAAAGCGCCCGTGTTTGTCCTGAAGCCGCATATACGTTTGTCGCCAGTCGATTGCAGGAGCAGCGCTGATTGCGGGAAATGAAAAAGGAGGGAAATACGCCGAAGCGTGTTTCGGTTCCTTTCCAAACGGGAGGCCCGTGCGTTTCCACGACAGACCCTCGTCCTTGCATTCTCAGCAAGGAGCCGCCACGTCCCGCCGGGTATTCCTTAGGCCGGATGTGGTCGGAACCTATCTATTTATTATAGAGAGGAAGCGGAGTGCGTGCACCTTAATTGTTTTGGCCCTAATTGAGGACAGAAACACCTTTAAAGCCAGAGCACCATCAGGACGTCATCCACATACTCGTCGCCGATTTTCAGTGAGTGCGGCTCAACCCCATAGCTCTTGAATCCCACAGACTCATAAAGACGCTGCGCCGGCAGCCTGGCGGAAGCAACAAGCGTGATCTGCTCGATGCCGTCAATTTCGCCGTGCGCGGCGAACAATTTCTTTCATCAAGGCGGTCCCGACGCCTTTGCCACGCGATTCGGGCCGCACATAAACGCCCCAGATGTGGCCTTTGTGGCGCTCTTTCAGATGATGGAAACGATAGAATCCCGCGGTTCCGGTAATCGTGCCATCCTCAAAGCTGCCGACCACGAAATTGTGCGCTGGATTGCCCGCGCTCAGTCGCCTACGCGCGGTTTCCACAGAGGTGTTCTCATGCTCTTCCGCCGAATCGGCAAACGCAGATGGATCGTTGCGCAGCCCTTCGATGCGCAGCTGCCACCAGATTTCAGCATCGGCGGAGGTAATCAGGCGGATTTCCATTATGGATTCATTTTCGCAAAAACGGCAGATGGCTTGGGCACACCTAATTATGTCAGGCCGCCCGCCCTGCTTGTTTATCTTGTTCCGTTGTGCCCAATATAGTAAAACTAACCGCGATGAAAGCTATCGTCTCCCTATTCTTGATGCTCATCGTTGCTGTTCTGACCGCCTACGGACAGGGCACGATCGCTTCCGTGGCTGCGCTAACCCAGCGGGCAGAAGCTGGCGAGGCCCAGGCGCAGGTCGAACTCGGGCGCGCCTACGAAGATGGAAAGGACGTGCCGCAGGATTATGCCAAGGCGGTCGAGTGGTTCCGCAAGTCCGCGGAACAGGGCAATGCGCAGGCGCAAAACAGCCTGGGCGTGATGTACGCGCAGGGCCGGGGCGTGCAAGGAGACAGGGAAGAAGCAATACGCTGGTATCGGAAGGCCGCGAAACAGAACTCGCCTGAAGCCATTTATAACATTGCCATCTCTTATTACAACGGAGAAGGTGTTGAAGCAAACCTCAACGATGCCGCCACATGGATGATGGTGGCGTCACGCAAAGGCGACGCCCAAGCCACAGAGGCGCTGAAGCAAATCATTCAGGAATTGCATCAGCGTATGAACATCAGCAAATTCCAACTGGCGCAGTTGTATAACAAAGGCGACGAGATCCCGCAGGACCTGCCGGGGGCGGTGAGCTTATACCGGGAGCTTGCCGAGCAGGAGGATGAGATGTGGTACAACGAACGTTCGCGTTACCAGTTGTGCCAGCTCTATGCCACGGGAAAAGGCGTGCCGCAGGACTATGCCAAGGCAAAATCGTGGTGCAAGAAATCCCGGACGGATTTTTCCTATATGGTACTGGGACGTATGGCCGAGCAAGGGCTGGGACAGTCAAAAAACCTGCGCGAAGCCCTGGGGTATTACAAGGAAGCCGCTTTCCGGGCAGTTCCCGACGGCTACATGGATACGGCACGGCTGGAATTGGCGTCCGGGGCCCACGATGCGCAGAAAAACGCTTATTTCTGGTATCTCATCGCGATCAAGCGCAAGGTACCGGGCGCGGAAGAAAAGTTGCGCGAGGTTGCCACCCATCTCACGGAAAAAGAAATCACAAAGCAGCAACAACAGGCTACCGCATGGCTCAGAATGAGAGATGCGGAGCGGTTCGAGAATTTGAAAAAACATTGAGAGCCGCAGCCATCGACTTAGCTCTTAACTTTAGCTAAAGCAGTGTTATCTAAGATCAAAAGCTAATGGCTAAGAGCTAAAGGCTTCTTTTCTTACATGCCATCGTAATTCGGGCCGCCACCGCCTTCGGGTGGAACACAGGTGATGATCTCGTGCATCAGCGCCTTTCGTATACCTTCCGCGCTGGCCCGGGCTGACGTAAGCACCTTTCACGTGTTCTTTGTAATGTTCTTTGTTATTTGGGCGTCGAGAGAAACCGGCTGTGCCAATGAAATTGCCGTCTTCAAATGCGCCTGCCGCGAAGTTTCCCGCGAGATCGCCAGCGGCAAAGCACATGCTCTCAGTCTCGACTGTGGTCTTCGCGTGCTCTCCTGGTCCAAACCAGAAATTCAACTCCGGATTTCAAACCAATAGAGTTCGGTTGACACCTTTTCCGAAACGGTTCCGTACTGTGGAATTATGGTACTTTTGCAACCATTTAAATTTGCGTACAACATCGCGGTTCAATCGGTATCGAATAAGCCCTTCCGCTATTAGATCAGCATGCGTCCGAATAAATCGGGGATAGTGAACCTCCGGAGTGTCCATCTCGCTCTCGATCGAGCGAAGATAGTCTATAAAAAGCTTACCGTCCTCGTCTTTGCATAAAAGATTCATTACACCTTTGTGCTCCTCTGTATAATCGTGAACCCAAAGAGCGGGATTCATCCGCAGGTGCTTAAACACCGCTGGATCGACGATTATTCTTGGACTGGACGCTCTCTGTTCCGTTTCGTAGGCGCTAACCAGACCTGGACCATATACAACTCCCCAACTTTTCACTATTTCCCCTATAGACACCGCACCACGCACAATTATTTTTTCGAGGATTAGTAAGTATTGGACGTGTACCAGCGCGAGTAGCTCCCAAAAAAGATTGCCCCTGCTATGCTCACTTTTAGGGTTAATAACTGGAGTTATTCGGATCGCTGTATCGGAAAAGTTGAAGAATTTCATTCCATGATATCGAGACTCTTCTTTGTCTGGCTTTGTTCTCTCCTTGAGCTTTCGGACTACTCTTGAAATCTCCCCAGCGCTTTTCGTCTCAATCAAATTTCGAAAGCCCAGGATATCGATATAGCTAATAACAGCAAGGTCGTAACGAACTTTCTTGCCCACGATCACATCCCATCATAATTCGGGCCGCCGCCACCCTCCGGCGGAACCCAGGTGATGATTTCGTAAGGGTCCATGATGTCGCAGGTCTTGCAGTGCACGCAGTTCGAAGGATTCAGATGGATCACTTTGCCCTTAGGGGCTGAAGCGTCTTCTTCCATTTCATAAACATTGGCGGGGCAGAAATTCTGGCAAGGGTTGCCGAACTCCGTGACACAACGCGTGTTGCAAATATTGGTGTCATGGATGATCAGATGCGACGGCTGATCTTCTTCATGCTTAGTGCCGGAGTGGTAGAGATCGGTAAGTTTGTCGAAAGTAAGCTTGCCGTCACCCTTGGCTTTGCCGAGCAGATGAGCGCGATTGCCGCCGTCGGCCGGAAGCTGGTCAAGATGCTTCATGCGCGTGTGGCCGGCGTGCGCGGGATAAACCTCATGCAGGCCGCGTCCGCCGGTGAGCTGCTGCAAGGCCGTGTGCATCATGCCGGAGACCAGACCATTCTCAAAGCCCTGATGGAAGTTACGCACTTCCCATAGCTCGTCTTTGATCCAGCTTGAGTCAACGCTCTCTTTGTAGTGGCTGAGCTGGGCCGCGCTGAAATTGTTGCGGAGCAGCGCGTCGAATGCGGTTTCCGCGGCGAGCATGCCGCTCTTGATGGCCAGGTGAATGCCTTTGAGACGCTGCGAGTTCAGGAAGCTGGCGGAGTCGCCGACGATCATCCAGCCATTACCGGCCAGAGGCGGCATGGAGAGCCATCCGCCATAGGGGAAAGTCTTTGCGCCATAGCGGATCATCTTGCCGCCACGCAGCAGGCTCGCGATGAGAGGATGCTGTTTGAAATCCTGCAGAACGCGCTGGGGATCTAGACGCGGGTCCTGATAGTCGAGGCTGGTAACGTAGCCGAGCGAGACGATGTTGTCTTTCGATCCGTACAGCCAGCCGCCGCCGTATTCTTTGGTGGTGAGCGGCCAGCCCGTGGCGTAAATGACCTGGCCTTTTTTGATTGCGCCGGAAGGCACTTCCCACAGCTCTTTCACGCCAATGCCGTAAACCTGCGGGTTCAGACCTTTCTGCAAATCGTATTTGGCGACGAGTTGCTTGGTCAGCGATCCGCGCGGGCCTTCCGCCAGCACCGTAATCTTGGACTTCACGTCATAGCCGGGCTCGAAGTTGGATTTCTTCTGGTTGTGCTTGTCCACGCCTTTATCATCCGTGCGAATGCCGATGACGTGATCGCCCTCAGTAAGAAGTTCTGATCCAGCAAAGCCGGTGAAGACGGTGATGCCGGCCTGCTCAACTTTTTCTCCCAGCCATTTCACAAAGCGGTTGATGGAGATCACGTAGTTGCCATGGTCCTGCAAGGGCGGCGGCGTTAGGGGCAGGCGGTGCTCGCCTTTTTCCGTAAGGAAGTAAACGTCTTCATGCGTGACTTCAGCATCGAGCGGCGCTTCACTGCGCCAGCCGGGAAGAAGCTCGTTCATGGAGCGGGGATCAAGCAGCGCGCCGGAAAGCGAGTGCTGGCCGAGCTCACGGGCCTTCTCCACCACATTAATGTTTTCCTTGCTCAGCGGCGCTTCAGGATTGCGGCGGTTATGGCGATCGATCAACTGCGAAAGACGCAGCGCGCAGGCGAGGCCAGCGGGGCCGCCGCCAACAATGGTTACGTCCGATTCCATCTGCGGACGCTCGACGTTCTCTAGAGGTTTACGGAAGTAAATCATCGTTACCCTTAATTGCGATCAAAATCTTCACCGCAAAGGACGCGAAGAGCGCAAAGGAAGAAAGTCGCAGGTAGACCTTGGATGTTGACAACTCGACGCGCAATTCGCTGAGAACTGAAAACCAGATTTCCTTCGCGTCCTTGGCGCACTTTGCGGTGAATCCTATCCACCAGCTTTGGCTTTCTTCACTTCTTCAGTCAGCGCGGGCAGAATGTCAAACAGGTTTCCCACAACGCCGAAGTCGGCGATTTCAAAGATGGGCGCTTCAGCATCTTTATTAATAGCGATGATGCTGCGCGATCCTTTCATCCCGACAATGTGCTGAATGGCGCCACTGATGCCGACAGCAAGATAGAGTTTGGGAGAAACGGTCTGGCCGGAGCTGCCAATCTGGCGGTCCATGGGGAGCCAGCCGGAGTCGCAGATGGGACGCGACGCGGCAATCTCGCCGCCGAGAGCATCTGCCAGAGCTTTGGCCAGTTCGATGTTTTTCTGCTCTTTGATTCCGCGACCGACAGAAACAATGATCTCTGCCTGCGTGAGATCGACGGCCTGCTTGGCTTCTTTGAAAGGATCTTCAGGCTGGTTGCGCTGGACACCATCGGCAATATTGGCGTTTACGGTTTCAACCGGAGCGGCGGATGCGCCGGCTTCAGCTTTGTCGCCACGGAACGCGCCGGCCTGGAAGGTAACAAAATGCGGCGCGGGGCACGCAAAAGAAACGTCGGCGGCAAATTTGCCCTGGAACATCTGGCGGGTAAAGACCAGCTTGTCACCATCTTTACGGAAGCCGATGGCGTCACTGATGAGTGTGCGCTGCAATGCGGTAGCCAGTTGCGGAGCAAAGTCGCGCACCTGATAGGTGTGCGGCATCAGCACCAGCGTGGGTTTCTTCTGATTGATGAAGTCTTTGAGCGCCGCAACGACGCCATCGGGTTCATACTTGGCCAGTTTGGGCGAATCGATGACGGTTACTTTGGCCAGTTTTTTCGCAGCAATTTCGGTGGCAATGCCGGCGATGCCGCTGCCAAAGAGCGCGGCTTCAACCGTCGCTCCGATTTCAGCGGCGATGGCCTGCGCAGCCGCAATCGTCTCCATGGAAACGCGGTTCAGCTTGCCTTCACGTTGTTCAGCAATTACAAGAATTGTGTCTGCCATCTAGTTTATTTGCCGTTTCTTTTTGATAAATCCAAGGATGAGTAAACCCAGAGCAATGACTACATCGGCGGCGAAGAGGCCCTCCATGAGGCCGCCGCCGGCGCGGATGTCCCAGCTGACGTATAGCATCCAGCCGACACCTGCAATGAGCATGATGAGGCCCAATACCAAAAACGTTGAACCCGTTTCATGTTCGGTTATTGGCTTATAATCTCCGCCTTCAGGGTCATATTCCATGCGTTCCATGGGGCGCTCCTTAAAACGAAATTTGCCGGATCAGATTACGCGCACGTCGTTCCGCAGCTTGTCCACCAGCTTTTTGGCGATCTCGCCCGGCGAACCTTCAAGCATCTCAGTCTTCTTGGTTTTCTGCGGCACGTAAAGCTTTTCAATCTTCTGCAGATTGTCACCCAGCGCGGACTTTACTTCGTCCATGGTGACTTTGCGCAGCGGCTTGTTCTTGGCCTGCTTGATGCCCAGCAGCGTGGCATAACGCAGCTTGTTGATGCCGGATTGAATGGTCAGCACCGCCGGGAGCGGCATGCTTACATGCTGGAAGAAGCCGGATTCAAGCTCGCGCTTGACCTTGATGCCGCTATCCGATTTCTGGATTTCCATGATGATGGTGGCGTGCGGCCAGCCCAGAAGCTCCGCCATGATCACGCCGGTCTGGGCATAGCCGTAGTCGTCCGATTGCAGGCCGGTAAAGATGAGATCGAATTTTTCATCTTTAATGGCGGCGACGAAGGCCTTGGCCATGTTGAATGCGTCCAGGCCGACAAAGCCGTTGTCTTCAAGATGAATGGCGCGGTCCGCGCCCTTGGCAAGGCCTTCCCTGAGCACCTGTTGCGAACGCGCAGGCCCGGCGGTGATAACCACAACTTCGCCGGTGTGCTTTTCCTTTTGCCGCAACGCTTCTTCCAGGGCGAAAGCGTCCGGCTCGTTGACTTCATAAGAAACGTCGTCGCGGATCCATGTGCCGCTTTCATTCAGTTTGAGTGGCGCGTCTTTTTGCGGGACCTGCTTCATGCAGACCAGAATCTTCATATTCAGTGTGTTCCTGTTCAACAGCTTAGATGCGAGTTGAAGGCGGTTTGTCAGCAGCGCCGCCGTCGGTTTGCGAAACCAGCAAGTATAAATGAGAGCGGGCTGTTGGGACAGCGGGGCGGGCCCGGCGCATGACACTGCAATGAAAAATTCGTAGCTATAATCGATGAGCGGCGAAGCTGATGCTTGACTGGTGCATGTATTGCTCGGGGCCAGGCCTTCGCTACGGAGTGCCCTATGAGCAAGGTCTTTATTAGCCATGCAGTTGCGGACAAGACATTAGCGGACACAATTCAAACACTGATCGAAACAGGAATTGGTTTAGGACATCATGAAGTCTTTTGCACTTCGCTCGAAGGACTCGGCATCCCTGAGGGCACGCCCGATTTCAAGGGAGTTTATCAGAGCCAAAATGCTTACCTGTAACACCGTTATTGCTTTAATCTCAGAAAACTATTACTCCAGCGCCTTTTGCATGTGTGAGTTGGGTGCCGTCTGGGTTCTTGCGAAGAATTTCTTCCCCATCTTGATTCCTCCTGTTGATTTTAAGGATTTGCGGGGCGCGCTAACGGGCATGCAATGCCGCAAGCTCACTGATCCTGCAACCGCGAGCGCTTTATATACAAGACTATCCCCATTGGTCGATCATCCGGTTCCGATCGAGCGTTGGGACCTGAAGAAGGAGGTCTTCTACAAGAATTTGGCTTCTGTGCTCGACGGCCTTCCGAAGCCCAAAGTGGTCAAGATAGAAGAGATGCACAGGGTAGAGAAAGAGCGCGATGCAGCGAAAGCCCTTAATATCGAGCTTGAAGAAGAGAGCAGCAAGAAAGATCTTGAGTTGAAGCGCCTTTACGCTGCTAAAGATGCTAAAGAAGTATCTGACATTCGCAAGGAATTTTCGTCTGAATGGGAGCAGTATCAGGATTTGGTGGACGCATGTTCTCAAGCACTGGGCCGGGTGCGCGCTGTGATCAGAGAAGCGTTGTTTTATTGGACACGGGGGGAGTACTTTGTCCCGAATGCAGATTGGTTCGATGCTGTAGAGAAAGCAAGGGAGAATGAGGAACTAGTTGAAGCACATTCAGGTAATTTCGATCCAAATGAAGAGCGGCCAGCTATAAGAAACGCGATGGACGCGATTAACGGCTTAAGGGACTTTCTAAGTGAAAGTTCGCCTGAATTGCACAAAATGGTGCAATCAAAGATAGGAGATACCGCCGATATCCGACGTCGCGGCTATTGGGAGGCGCAATTACTCTAACGCAAGTGCTCAGCCGCGGCGGAAATGAAGAACGCAGAGATCGTCAATTCTTTAGGATCTCTGCGCAGATAAGAGTTTTCACTTTGAGTTACTGATCCTTACCCTCTTCATGCAGCCCTCTGGAGAATGCGCCGTAATCGAACAAGTCAGACAGGTCGATGACGCTGGCTGCATCACCCAGGAACGGGCCGCCGGTGCGGAAGATTTCCTGCATGGTACGCAGGTCAGAAGAATGGGTGGCGCCGGATTCTCAGTCATACGAATTAGGCCAATGTCCTTATTCGCTATTGATTCGCTACAAAGAATCAGCTATCTTGCGGCAGCGCCGAAGTGCGCATGGTCTTTGAAAATCTAGCAGTCAGCACTCAGCCGTCAGCCAAACCTGGGGAAGTTCTTGCGACCCTCTGCCGGTTGGGGTTTGGGTTTGGGTTTGGGTTTGGGTTTGGGTTTGGGTTTGGGTTTGGGTTTGGGTGGCCCTTGGGTGGCCCAAGCGTGGCCCAAGGATCGCCCAAGCGTGGCCCAAGCGTCGAATGGCGGAAGCCTTTTGTTTGCAACAAAAACTCGAAAAAGGAGGGGGGAGGGGCGAAAATCGCCGGGATCGCCGACATCGCACGGAATCGCCGTGATCGGAAAACCCAAAAATCTCACCACGGGTCAGCGAGACACGGAGAAGAGCCAACGTCGGTAAAGCAAAAATCCCTACCGGCTGTAGAACCGATAGGGATCTCTCGCTTCGCTTCGAGATCAAACTGCTAGTCTCTTCCGCAAGTACCGTTACCCCTGTCGCCATCATTGCCGCCGCGTTGGGGGATTGCGCCTTCTGCAAACAGGCTGGAAAGATCGTTAGCGTGTACGGCATCACCCAGGAAGAACGGGTTGGTCACGTGAAAGATTTCCTGCATGCTGCGCAGATCGGACGAGTGAGTGAGGAACACGTCACTGGCAAAGGGAGAGCCGCCCACATTGGGGTGAGCCAGGGGAGAAATGACGATCTCGGGCACTGTGTGCGTCAGGTCGTCCGGGTTGTCGCCGGGGACGCCGTCCTGCTCGGACTCGTCCCACCACAGGATGATCGCGCCGTGGTCCTGGTAGACCTTTGAAGCCATGATCACGGGAATGACCTGCTGCAGGAAAAAGTCGCCCTGCAGGATCTTTGCCGGATCGCCGGTCAGCCCTTTGAAGCCAGAGGCCAAGGTGGTGTGTTGATCATTGAACTGGTCCGGGCTGATGAAGTTGTATTGGGCTACGTTGTTGCTGGCCAGATCGACGAACAACTGCTGCAGGGGAGCAAAGTTCAGGCGCTTTGGATTGGCGGTGGTGGTATCGTTGCCGCCGCTGCTATCAGTAAAAAAGGCCATGGGATTGTGCTTGACTGCGTAATTGAACTGCGTCGAGCCGTTGAATTCATTGACGCCGTTGACAAAGTTTCCGGAGAGGCTTTTGACCGGCGAAGTCCATTGACTCTGGGGCAGAACGATGTTGTCGAAGGAGCTTCCGTCCGGGACCAGGTCAATGTCTTCCTGATACGACTTCCAGCTCACCCCGCATTGGTCAAACAGACGCGTAAGGTGCAGTTGATTGTCCTGATTGCTGATCTGTCCCGTGCCACTCGCGGGAGAAAAGGGATCATTGTCATTGAAGACGCCAAAGTTCGTGCCGGCTTCCGCCCAGAGATAGTTGGGCTCAGATGGGTGAATGTGGGGATTGGCCCCGGCCGCGATAGCCAGAACGTTGCGATAGTTCGTGGCAAAAGACGTCTGCTCACTGATATTGACCTGGCGGCCATTAATGACGGCAGTCGCATTTCCGTTCACCAGGCTGTTGATGAACGGCGCAGCCGGGTTCTGAAAGATCTGCTGGATATTGCCGCTGAACTGGTTGGCGGGCTGGGTCCAATTGTGATTTTCCATGGCGATCACGAAAACGGTCTTGATTCCGTCTTTGCCATCTTCCGCGCCGGCAGCCAAGTGGCCGACGGTGAACAACAGGGCAAATGCGCCCAGCATGCCGAAACGTTTGACGTGCGACATTGATAGCTCCAGATATTTAGGATTGGCGGCGTGCGCTGGCTGGCGATCAGTTGAGCGTGATCGGGGGGACCATCGCGCCACGGTTCAAGGGATAGCAGGGCTGTGTGGAAGTACGGTGAAGAGAATGTTACTTTTCGATGAAAGGACCTTTAGACCTTCTCATCTCTTTATCCAGTGATCACTTATAGTCATCGCAATCTGACCTTTCGCAAGACGCACCCTGCTGCGCGCCTTGCGGCCAGAACACTTGAGGCAAGAAACGGCTTGGGATCGGCCCAGTTCCACCAGCCGTAAGATTTCGATCGAGCAACGTGACCGAGAAAAGTCATGCGGCTGATGGAACGCTGGTGTTTTATTGCGCGGAAACAGGAGGCGTAGTTGTGATAACCGACCCAGGTTGTTCCGTCGCGCTGTTGCGGAGGAGCGTAACCAGTAGCGTTATGCGCGGAGAGTCCGCTTGCCAGGTCGAGATACGCGAGATACGGCAGGTTCACGCCTGCATCGGCAAAAAGGCCGTTGTACCAGGGGAGGCGCGTGTTCATTTCAATGAAGTAGTAACCGCTATCTTTGTGGCGATACTTGAACTCCAGCGATCCCAGGCCGCAATATCCCAGAGCCAGAATCAACTTGCGCCCGACGAGCTCCAAGGCTTCATTGTATTCCGTTTGCCCGTAGCACATGCTGCCGTAACCAGCAGGATATTGCCGCAGCTTGCGCACTGTGGAATACGCCGCGATCTCACCCTGAGTGTTGACCAGCGCCGTGTACTGGAAGACCTGGTCGTCATCGCCTTCAATGAGTTCCTGCATCAGCGTGGCGCCTTTCATCTGCGGATAGCGAGCAAAAAAATCCTGCGCTTCCTGCGCATTCTGCGCCACCAGTACCTTGGCCGACTCCACAGGAAAGCCCGCGGTGTAGCGATGAATTGGCTTAATCAAAGATGGATACACGAAATCCCGCGCTATCTGCGTCATGTCATCTTCAGCGCGGGTGATATGTGTTCGCGGAACTTTTATTCCGGTGCGCTCGCAGAATTGAACCATGGATCCTTTATCCACTATGGTGGAGAACAGATCGGTCGGCACCCAGTGAAACAGAAACCGGTCTTTCAGCTCTGCCTGGCGATGCGACAAGAAACGGGCGAACCAGTCAGAGGTCGCAAACAAGACCGGCTTGCGCCCAAAGGGCTCAGCCCATTGCAGCATCAGCCGGCACAGCACATCCTCATTGGCCACGCTGTCACCGGAGTAAGCTCGCGGCTGTGTGGGATCGTCGGGATAGACAAAGCATTCGCGGACATACTTCGAGTAGCGCAAGGGATCGCGCAGCTTGTCATTGAGCGCATACACCGGCACACCGTGGCGTCCTACGCTGCGCGTGATGCCGTAAGCGGAAATATCCAGCCCTTCAACAAACACCGGCGAGATGTCGGGCTGTGCAGCCATTTGTTATTTGCTTTCGGCGTCCGCCGCGGACTCTTTCTCGCTGCCCTGCGGTTTGGATTTCAGTTCCAGCGGCGCGCTTTCATCATCATGCTTGCCCAGCAGCTTGCGCACAGTGTCGCGCGCAGTGATGCGGGCCACATACAGCAACGCACCATAACATCCTTTGCGGAAGATGAATACACGATAGCTGGTGCGTCGCGCGGAAGCCCACCGGCTCTCGTCCCAAGTGGCTGGGCCGACGAAATCAAACTCGTGCAGGCCACGCTCACGCGTCTGGCTAAGAATTTCATTTACCAGCAACTGGCCGGGACCGTGGCGGCGAAAAGTTTCGTCATAACCGGCCTTGGCCAGAAAATACCGTCCGCGCAGATTGAAGCCAAAATGCCCGGCAATGGGCTTGCCATTCAGCTCAAGAAAATCCAGCGAGAGATAGCCATCGCGCGCCGCGGCTTGTGCCACACCGTCATAAAACTGGCGCGTGTGTGGAAGACAATTTATCGCCGTGCCTTCCGCTCCCTTCCAGCCGGAAGCTTCCAGGGCGTAAAACTTTTCCAGCGCTGCAGGATCAGCCGCGTTATAGTGCTTCAGCTCCAGCGTTCCCTGCTCTTCCAATTGACGCTTTGCCCGCCTCAGGTGCGAACGAAACTTGGGCCGAGTTCCAGCGAGCCATGGTGGCTGCGCCCCGGATTTCTCTGGCGTCGAAGCGCCTACTGTATTGATGATCGGCAGGTACAAAGTTTGCGAAGTGCGTTTGCGCGCGGCGCGATATCCATCCGCCTGCGCCAGCGCGACCAGGCGATCCAAGCCGCTGCCTTCCACCACATTGGCGACGTCCAAAGTATCCCATTGCGGCAGGCTTTTTGCGGCTTGCCATAGCGCCTGGAGCACAGCTGCGCCTTCTTCTCCGGGACAAACCGTGAGGCTGGCGCGCAAAGAATGTACGTTGGCAGGAAGCGTGAGCTTGACGATGGGAAGGCCACTAACAATGATCCGTCGGCGAACCAGAGGCAGGATACCTCGTAACCGCTCACCCGCCCACGCGGAGATAAGGATGACATGAGCCTCGGGATCAAAGGCCTGCAAGTAGGCTTGCGCCCATTCCGGACGGTAGAAAACCTCTTCGTCGCCGGATTCGTCACAGAGGCGGCGCCACTCGCCCGCGATCTGATCAACCAGCTCAGGACCGCCGTGCTGGATGCGCACTGAGAGCTGCTTTTCCGGAATTTGCTGCCCGCGTTCTGCCGTCATTTTTTGTGGCTCTGTGCTGCGAATTTATCAGACAATGCGGGCGTTGCGCCAAGCACGGAGGTACCCATCTGTTGATCAATCCAGTTCTCTTACGGCGCCTGGTGTAAAAACTTTTGCATATTTTCAGATTGCTGCTGCTTGAACTCGACGCAGCTTGTGATCCGTTGCAGGCTCTGCTGCAGCGCGCGTTCTGCACCGGGTGCATGATGCGTGGCAAAAAACTGCTTGATCTCGTCCCGCTTCTCGATCGAGCAAAATCCGCCCAGCGCGGAAACAGCGCCGCTGCCGCCGAAAGACGTGACCTTCTCAGCCAGCGAATCCCAGTGAGCTTTCAGGTAGTCCCAGGCGATCTCACGCCCTGGAGATTTAGCCAGCAATGCCGGGAACAGCCGTACATAATCCTGCTGGCGGATCTTGCCCTGGTCGATGAGAGCCAGTGTCCGCTGCGCTAACTCAGGCTGGCGGAAAGAGGTAAGCGCGAAAAGAAAGTGGTAATAATCTTCAGTGCTGCGCGCGCTGGCCATGGCTTGCGTGAACTGTTCATAGAGCGCGGCATCGCCATTTTCTGCGGCAATGGCAAGCGCCGGGCCAATAATGGTGCCTTCCACTGCGCCTGGGTCCTTTATATAAGCCTGCGTAATTTTCTGTGCCGCGGCGACGGCATCAGGATCGCCCGCGTCACCCAGGATTCCCAACAGGCTGGCACGAAGAGCTCTTTGCTCGTCGCTATCATTTGTGCCGGCGTTCCATCCAACTTCTTTCGCCAGCGGCCCAAACTGCTGCCGCACCCGTTCGCGAAACTCCTTTTGATCTTGCTCCGGCACCAGCGAGCGACCGATGGTGTTCATATGATCAGCGATGATCTCAACGACCGGCCGATTGCGCTCGGGCCGCAAGTCGCGAGCGACGTTCATGAAAATCCCTACCGGCTCTTTGCCGGCACGCACCATCGCCCAGAGATCTTCAACAAATGCGATACGATCCGGAACGCTCAGGTCTTTTTCCGCCGCCGCGGCCACGTCCATCAGATTTTTTTGATCCTGATAGAACACGCGGTAATAGCCTTTGGCATCGCGATTGGTAAAAAGCCATCCGGGGCAAGTGTTTGTGGCAAAACGCGCGCTTTGTTTGTCGAGAAGATAGCAGGACGATCCCGTGCTGGTTGCAGCTTTGGTGCAGATGGGAATCGACCAGACCTGGCCCTGCTTTGCGCCGGCTCCGGATGACGATAAAAGAAATCGCTGCTGCGAAAGTTCCAGCGTCTGCTTGCCGTTTGAACAGCTCCCACTCACCGTCACCAGCGGCACGCCGGGCTGCATCACAAAGGTCGGCATAATTTTGTCAACGGGTTTGCCGGAAACTTTTGCCACGGCCTGCCAGAAATCCGCCGACGTGGCATTGCCGTTGGCGTGCGCTTTCAGGTAAGCGTTCACGCCATTGCGGAAGACGTCCGGCCCGACGTAAGACTCCAACATGCCGAGTACGGCCCCGCCCTTTTGATAGGTGATGCCGTCAAACATTTCCTTGATCTCAGCCGAAGTGCGCGGATCGCCATGGATGGCCCGCGCGGCGCTTAACGAATCGAGCCCGATGATGCGTTGCGCCGTGCCTGCTTCATCGTCCTCAAGATGCCACTCCGGATGCCACGCCCGAATCGGCTTGCGCTCCATCCATGTGGCAAAGCCTTCATTGAGCCAGATGTCATCCCACCACGCGGCGGTCACCAGATCACCAAACCACTGGTGAGCGATTTCATGGGCAACGACGGTTGCGTGTCCGCGCTTGCTGAAAACCGAAGCAGTCTTTTCATCCATAAGCAGCGCGGTATCGCGATAGAAAATGGAAGCTGTATTTTCCATGCCACCCCACTCGTAATCAGGGATGGCCAGCATATCGAGCTTTTCAAACGGATACTTGATGCCATACCACTGGTTATAGAAATGGACGGACCGCGCGGCTGCTTCCAGCGCAAACTGGCCATACTGCTTTTTATCGGGCTCGGCGCAGACACGAATCAGGACTCCGTCGACGGTGCGCTCCAGGCATTGCCAGTCGCCGATTGCGAGCGCAACAAGATACGTGGACATACGGGGAGAGGTTGAAAACGTGATCTTGTGCCGCGTAGAGCCGGCCAGAGGCTCGTCTTTTACGATGCGGCCGTTGGAAATGGCCGTGTCGCCCTTGTCCGCGATGACAGAAAGATCGAACGTGGCTTTGAAGCCGGGCTCATCAAAACCGGGAAACATCATGCGCGCGTAAGTGCCTTCAAACTGCGTGACGGCATATTGCCGCTTGGCTGACTTGCTGAGATACAGCCCGCGCAAACCAGCGGTAAGCTTGCCGGAAAATTTTAGATGCAGGACGATTGCGCCTTTAGGCACAGGCTTGGCAAAAACGAGCCGCACCATTTCATTGAGCTGGTCATACGTGACCTGCGCGGGCAGGGCGGACATATCGAATCCCGGTAGCGCTTCCGCCATGGAGATTTCCAGTCCCATCGAATTCAGCACGATCTCAGTGGTGGGCTGCTGCACATGCACGTTGATGTGCTCTTCACCGGTGAACTTCTGCTGGCCGATGTTGGGATCGAGCAATAGCTTGTAATGAGTGGGAACAACCGTTTGGGGCAGCCTCTGTGCCTGAAGGTTGATGGCTGAAATTGTGAGAAAGATAAGTATGGAGAGCGTAAGCCGCGCGCGGGAAGATGAAAGAGTCAGCATGAAGGATTAAGACCTCAAGGGAATGGCTATCTTATCAAGGTTGACGGGGCATGGCTTTCTGGATTGCGGTGATGGCGTCGCCAATTTTCTTGCGTTCCTCTTCACTCAGCCGGGAGAGGTGTTTGGCCAGAAATTTTACGCGCCGCTTGCGTCCCTGCCACAGGATGGCCGCCCCTTTCTCCGTGGCCTCAAGCACCACGGCGCGGCGGTCCTGCTGGTCCACGGTACGGCGAACCAGTTCTGCCGATTCCAGGGCGTCAATAATGCGGCTCATGGTAGGGGGACGCACCTGCTCGGCTGTGGCGAGTTTATTCAGGGACATGGGGCCGCCAAAGACCAGGACGGAAAGCGCCGACAGGCGGGCCGGGGCAAGTCCAGTGGCCGTGTCCTGTACGCGGGCCTGGCGCAGCAAATGGATGGCAGTGCTGTGCAGGCGATCCGCCAATTCTTCAACTTTATTCAGCTTTGCCATTGAATTGTTATTTATTTAGCCAGGCTAACTATTTGCTTGACCAATGCCACCAGGGCAGTTTAATTAGCCTTGCTAACTATATCAGATGAGACAGGAGGCTTTCATGGGGGAACCAGTCCAGATTTCGCGGATCGCGGCCATTATGCTGGGTGTGCGCGACCTTCCAGCAGCGATTGGTTTTTATAAAGACAAGCTGGGACTCAAAGTAATCATGCAGGAGCCCGCCCTTGCTCTGCTGCAATGCGGAAGCGTGATGCTGGGTCTGAGTCCACGGCACATGAATGCGACGCCGCTGGCGGAAGCGGTTGAAGTCTCATTCGGGGTGGACAATCTGCGGGCCACACACAAAGCGCTGGCCGACAAAGGCGTGGCATTTCTGAGCGAGCCGCGGCAAGTAACGCCGACCGACTGGGCAGTCCACTTCAGAGACGTGGATGGCCATCTGCTGTCATTGTTCGGGCCAGAAGGTAAGGCTTGATAATTAGCGATGCGTTTTTGAGGCTTCGGCTTCGACGTGGCTTTTAGCGATGCAGGAATTTGCGGCGAACGTCAGGCCAGAACTCATGCAGAAGGTTCTCGCCGGCATCGCGCAAGAGAGTGAAGCTAACGCAGCCCGCAATAGGATGCATGCCCTGGCGCTCGCCAGGCACGTAAAGGTCAGAGACCGCGCGTGAAGCGGCGATGCTGAGGATCCGCGAAGAATTGAAAGTCTGGCCGCCGCTGTCCGTGCGGGTAATCAGAACGCGGCTCATGGCATACAGGGCGCGCTGGAAGAACGGCAGATCAGGATTACGGAAATATCTGGGGTCCTGCTTCAGCAAAGTCGGAAAAAGAAAGCGCTGGAAGAAAACGTACGTTTCATTGGTGGCCAGATTGATGCCATAACGCTGGCCAACGCCGCGGAAGCCGGTTTCATATTCGCGGTTCAGGTGCTTGCCTTTAACGCGGTCGGCGGCTTGATCGATAGCAGCGTTGGCAAAGGTGCGCGGCGAATACGTGCTATGGAGAAACACGTCGAATTTCTGCCTTGCGGTGAGCGGCTGCCATTCAGTGAGAGAAGGATACGGGTTCCCGTCGATGGCGCGGTTCACCTGCAGCTTGATCATGTTTTTCATCTGCTGAAGCCGGGTGGGCTGAGGCAGCAAGGGCGCTTCAGCCATGGCCATAACGCTGGATGAAGAATCAGCGGTAAGATTCGTGGTTATTACGCTGGACGATTCTGTCGCACCGGGCGGCGGCGCCTGCGCGAACGCAAGGCCACAAGTGAAGATCAAGACCAAACAGAGATGGAAGAATCGCCTCATTTATCTATTCAGGATCGCCAAAATTTGAGTCGGTTAAAAAAGTGGCCGTTAGCCCCATACGGCGGAAACTGTCTTAAACAGTTAGAACTAAGGCCCGGCCCAGAGGTTGTAGAACTAAGCAAAAATGCAGCTCTGGTGCTGTTTTGAATCGCGACGAGCAGCAGCTTTGGCCTGAGCGCCCCGTCCCCCCAGCTATACTTCCTTGAGATGAGCGCACTACAGCAACAGCTGCCCGGAGTTTCATGGTTTGATGTCTCTGACCCCAACTCCCTGGAGCTGGACAAACTGGCTGAGCGCTTTGGTTTCCATGAGTTGCAGGTGGAAGACTGCCGGCACCGGCCGCAGCGAGCCAAGATGGAGGAATATGAGACCTACATCTTCTGCGTGCTCAAGCACCTGCGTAACGACGCTGAATTTACCTTTGAGGACTTTGACCTTTTCCTGACGAAGAACGAAATCGTAAGCGTGCATGAACCGAATTCCGACATTCTGGAGAAAGCCCGCGTGCGGGCCGAGCAGAGCAAGGTCACTGACGTCGATAAGATTTTTTACATCCTGCTGGACACGATTGTGGACGAATATTCTCCCGTCCTGGACCGCATTGCCGATGAAACCTCAGAGATTGAATCGATTGTGTTGGAGTGCCCTGAGCCAAGAGTGCTGGCGCGGATTTTCAAGCTCAAGCGCAACCTGATTGAGTTTCGACGCGCGGCCGGCGGAATGCGTGAGGTGGTGAACTCGCTGGTCCGGCGAGAAGGCGGGCTGCTTTCTGACAAGTTCGATCCTTACCTGCGCGACGTTTATGACCACGTGGTCCGCACCACGGAATTTATTGAGACCTACCGCGACCTGCTCAGCGGCGCGCTGGATATTTATCTTTCCGCCGTCGCCAACCGCACCAATGAGGTCATGAAGGTTTTGACAATCTGGGGCACCATTGCATTGCCCATGGTGATTATCACCGGCTTTTTTGGCATGAACCTGCCGCTGCCCTGGCAACACAGTCCATATGGAACCTGGTACGCCGTTGGTTTGATGTCTCTGACCACGGTGGCCACTCTGCTGTACTTCAAGAAAAAGAAGTGGTTCTGAACAAGGCGAAGCAGCTGAGCAGACGGCAAGGCGGCCAGTGCGACCGGCAACCAGGTAGTCCGCTCCCGCGACGGGGAAGATGGATTTTCGGTAGACTTTAGTCAGCCTTGAAATCGAGCGCGGGAGGCCGCTATCGGGGGAATCATTATGCCAAGCGCTTCCACACAACGGGTGAAAAACCAGCATAGGGTCGCAGCATCTGAGACCGCGCAATCCGGACCACAGAATCGCCTGCTGAATCTCTTGCCCGCGGAAGACTATGCGCGCCTGCGCCGGCATCTCCAGCCAGTAGAGTTAAAATACAAACTGTCGCTGTATCAAGCGGACCAGCCAATCGAATTTGTCCAATTCATTGAGACCGGTGTGGCTTCACTGGTCAACACCATGAGAAACGGCGATGCGGCGGAGGTTGGCACCATTGGCAATGAAGGCATTGTGGGCTTGCCCGTGATATTCGGCGACAGCCAAGCGCCCATGAGTGTTTACATGCAGGTGGCCGGCCACGGACTACAGATGAAGGCAAAAATTTTCCTGCAGGAAATGAAACGCAGCGCTTCCCTGCGAACGGCCATGCTGCATTATGCCCACGCATTCTTCAACCAGGTGGCGCAATCGGCCGCCTGCAATACGTTTCATCTTTTGGAGCGGCGTTGTTGCCGCTGGCTGTTGATGACGCATGACCGAATGCAGTCGAATGATTTTCCGCTCACGCAGGAATTTCTGGCCATGATGCTTGGTGTACAAAGGCCAGGCGTAACGCTTGTCGCCGGCGAGCTGCAGCGCTCCGGGCTGATCCGTTATACACGCGGCAACGTAACAATCCTTGATCATGCCGGGCTGATGAAACGCTCCTGCGAATGTTACGCCGTGAGCAAGCGAGAGTTTGACAGGCTGCTGGGCGCGCCGGCAAAGAGACTGGCGAGTGAAAATGGCGCGTGATCGAGGGCCAGATGTCTTTCGTCCGCGCAAAGAGATTTTTCCAACTGGCAGAACCCCCGACTCACCCTTTGCCCGACGTTCCTGTCTGCGGCTCCGTCTCCATCGTTTTCCTGGTTAACGGGATTGCCGGTGGGAAATTCTGGGTTTCGAGCCCTTCTCCGGGCAAAATTTCATTGAGCGCCCACTGGATCCTGTTGACTGACTGCTGGATCAGCAACATCTGTTTGGCCTGCTCAGTGTAGGGCACATAAGCAATGGTTTGCAGTGCATTGCGGACGTGATGGTTCATGGCGGAAATCACCGCCAGCTTCTGGCGCAGTTCCCGCGATCGCCGATGCTCATAGGCAAACGCCAGCAAACCCGCCAGCACTCCCAGCACCAGGTCATCCACATAAGCATTGGTGCGAGTAACGCCACGCTGCTGCAACACGCCTTGTAATCCCGCGCCCAGTACAAACAGCGCAAAGCCCAGCAAAAAGCTGAAACTGATGCGACGCAATAATGAAGGGACTTTGGGAAGTCTCGACATTTTAGAACTATTCATGCAGTGTTGTTTTAGCTTTCTTTATTTCCGGATCATGCCTCAAAATGGAGCCCGATGATAGCAAAATCGATTGCCGCAGCGCTGTTTCTTGTCTCAAGTCTCTTCACTATTGCACAGACTTCTCCAGGAAACCTCGCAAATCGTTCCGTAGATTATGCCACAGCCTTTTGGGAGTCACCGGCCTCGTCCACGCGCGGTGCCGATAACTCCGGGAAGGCAGCACAGACTAAATCCGCGCCAACATCTTCTTCCGCGACCTCCGCAGCGCCGGTGTATGAAGTTTTTGCCATCCGCTACGCTTCCATTCCAGACTTTCCCGTCAACGCGCTCATTGCCGACGCCGATCCGCAGCGAAAATTCTCCATCGCCATGACGGTCTGGCTCATCCGCGGCAACGGCCATAACATCCTGGTCGATTCCGGTTTCTATCGTCCGCAATTCTTCAAGCAATTCAAGGTGGAGAGTTTCATCAAAGCTTCTGAAGCTATTGGCGAGCCCGGCATCATGCCCACAGGCCAGCCCGCGCTCACGCCAGAAGACATTACTGACGTGGTGATCACGCACATGCACTGGGACCACGCGGACGGCATGGACCTTTTTCCCAAGGCGCGCATCTGGCTGCAAAAAGATGAATACACCTATTACACAGGAGAAGCATGGCAGAGCCCGCGCACTCATGGCGGCATTGAGCCAGACGACGTGCTGGCCGCAGTCAAGCTCAACCTGGCGGGCCGCGTTACGCTGATTAATGGCGACGCCCAGCAGATTCTTCCCGGCATTACCTGCTATACCGGCGGCAAGCATACGTTCCAGTCGCAATACCTGGGCGTGAACACCAAAAGCGGCACGGTGATCCTGGCCAGCGACAACATGTATCTTTATGAAAACCTGGAAAAGCACGTGCCTATCGCCCAGACGCTTGATGCGGCGTCCAATCTCCGCGCCCAGGACCGCATGAAACAACTCGCCGCTTCGCCCCGGCTAATCGTACCCGGCCATGACCCCGCCGTGTTTGAAAAATTCCCCAAGGTTAGTGAGAGGGTTGTGCGGATTGAGTAAGCGAATTTTCACGACGGAGGTACGTGGCAGATTGTAGATGGGAACTCACCTAAAGGGGTGCAGATCAGGGGCGAGCGGATTGGACCCGGTCTAAAAATGTCGGTAGTGGTGCAGTTTGGGTTCTAAATTCATCGCTTCGCGATGAACGTCTGCCTAAAGGCCCCCGCTGTTCACTCAATGCAGTAGAATGCCCAGTTGAGTCGGCGCGCCGCGCCGGCCCTTAAAGACCTATGCGCAGCTTTGAAAGCCTTTCAGAACAAGAAGTACTTGCCCTGGCGATCGGTTTAGAGGAAGAGGACGAACGCGTCTATAGCGATTTTGCCGAGAATTTCCGCAAAGACTTTCCCGCAACGGCCTCAATGTTTGAAGGCATGCGCGACGAGGAATCCACGCATCGGCGCAGGCTGATTGATCTTTACCGGGCAAAGTTTGGGGAGCACATACCGCTGATCCGCCGAGGCGACGTGAGAGGATTGGTGACCCGCCGCGCAATCTGGCTGACGCAGCAACTGCGTCCAGAAGCCGCGCGACGGCAGGCTTCCACGCTGGAAGTGGAGACGCGCCTGTTTTATGAGAAGGCCGCATCGCGCACGCAGGACGCCAGCATCCGCCAGTTGCTGAATGATCTGGCGCAGGAAGAGCGCGAGCACGAGCTGCGGGCTGAAGAGCTGGGCCGGGAAAAGCTGGATGCCGGAACGCGCCGCGAAGAAGATGAAGCCAGCCGCAGGCTTTTTGTTCTCCAGATAGTCCAGCCGGGGCTGGCCGGACTGATGGATGGATCGGTATCGACGCTGGCGCCGGTTTTTGCCGCCGCGTTTGCCCGGCATGAATCGCACTTTGCCTTTCTGGTGGGACTGGCAGCTTCACTGGGCGCGGGCATCAGCATGGGATTTGCTGAAGCGCTTTCAGATGACGGCAGCCTTACCGGCCGCGGGCATCCGTGGGTGCGCGGGCTGGTTTGCGGCTTGATGACGACGCTGGGCGGGATTGGCCACACGCTTCCCTTCCTAATACCGTCATTTCGAATTGCGACTATCGTCGCGGTGGCCGTGGTAATGGCGGAGCTGGGCGCAATTGCCTGGGTGCGCCACCGTTATATGGAAACACCGTGGGTTTCCGCGACGTTGCAGGTGGTGCTAGGCGGAACACTGGTTTTTGTGGCCGGCGTGCTGATTGGGAGTTCGTAGGGAGCCGGAGCGGATAGGTTCGGCTTCCGATGTCCAAGATCACCCCATCACCTAATGTCCCGATGCCCCGATTTATCCGATCTTACCTCCCCCTGCGCCCCAATTAGGATTCCAAAGGACTTAGCCCAGATCATCCCAGATCAGCCCAAATTGGCGTAGGATCTCAAGGTCCCCCTTGTGTTCCTTCGTGGTTAAAGGGTTTACAGCCCTCTGCCAGCGTCCTTCAGCTGAACAGCCGGGCAGATCCCTGACACTTTAGACCGGGCACATACCTGACACTTTCTCTTCCACTAGGTTGAGGGGATGGGGTGCAGGGGAAGGGGACGCTTCCCCTTTCCCTGCATTAGTCTTTGTAGTCAACCCCTG